>DATCJM010000031.1:0-17202 GCA_036562805.1 Sphingomicrobium sp. | reverse complement strand
GTAGCGGCCGAAACAGGCGCAGATACGCCCAGCAGCACCGCGCAAGCAGCGGCGCCGGCCAGAAACCGGATTTTCACGGGTCCACACTCTCTAATCAAATCAGGCTCTTGCGAGCCCACCTGATGCCGATAACGCCCGGAGGGGAGCTCGGTTCAAAATTCTTGTTGACAGATCAAGAAAGTTGTTTCGCGGCGGGACCGATTCCCCGATCTACGGACCTCCCGAGTCGTTGCGGAACGGCGGTCCGCGCCTTGCTGTATTGACAGTATAATACACCTGCCTTATGGTCGCGCCGTCTTTCGGGAGGAGAGGGCATGTACAGCCAGCAGGAAATCGACGACGCAGTCGCGGCCGGCGTTCTCAGCGCAGACGCGGCGGCCGCCTTGCGCGGGCATATCGAGCGCCAGCGCTCGACCGCCATCCCGGACGAGGAGCAGTTCCGGCTCATCACGGGCTTCAACGATATCTTCGTGTCGATTGCCGCGGCGATCCTGCTCTTCGCGGTCGGCTGGATCGGCCAGTGGGTCGGCCAGCAGACCGGCCTTGTCGTCGACGCCGACGGGCCTTCTCCGCTGGCTCCGCTTGCAGTCGCCGGCACCGCCTGGCCGCTCGCCATGTTCTTCACCGCGAAGCGGCGCATGGCGTTGCCCTCGATCCTCCTCCTGCTCGCCTTCGTTATCGGCATCTTCGCGACCGGCGGTATCGCGATGGCCACTGCGATCGGGCCCGACAGGCTCAATGACAACAACCTGCTCGGCGGCTTGATCGTAGCCTTGTCCGCGGCGGTCAGCGCCGGTGCCGCCTGGCTTCACTGGCGCACCTTCCACGTGCCGATCACCATTGCCGCCGGCGCGGCCTCGGTCGCGGCCCTCGCCGTCGGGCTGCTCGTCTCGACGCTCGGCCCGAACCCCGAGCAGGCGAAGAACATCATCCTCGGTTTCGTGCTGCTGCTCGGGATCGGCATGTTCCTGTTCGCCATGTGGTGGGACGGGTCGGACCGTGCGCGGCTGACGCGGCGCAGCGACGTCGCCTTCTGGCTGCACCTGCTCGCCGCGCCGATGATCGTGCACCCGATCTTCACCCTGCTCGGCCTCACCAGCGGTCACATCAGCGTTGCCGAAGGCCTGGCGGTGATCCTGCTCTATCTCGCGCTCGGCCTCACCGCGGTCGCGGCCGACCGGCGCGCACTGCTGGTCTCGGCGCTGGCATACGTCCTTTATGCGCTCAACGAGCTGTTCCGGCAGTTCGGCGCCGTGGAGCTCAACGTTGCGCTCACCGCACTGGTGATCGGCTCGGCGCTGCTATTGCTCTCGGCCTTCTGGCACCAGGCGCGGGCAATGATCGTCAATCCGCTTCCCGAAGGCTTGCGTGACCGCCTGCCGCTCGTGAACCGGTCGGCGGCGGCGCTCAGCCAACCAGCCGAATAAGCCGCCGCTCGAGCGGGGCCAGCACGAGCGCAAGCTCATGGCCCCGCTTGAGCACGGCACCATGTTCTCCGACCAACGCGAACGCCCCCTGCTTCGACCGAAGCGCGGGCCGCTTTTCGATACGGATCTCCGGCCGCTCACTGTGCCGGCGATAGGCCGCGAAAATCGCCACGTCGGGATCGATCCTCAGCGCATAATCGCGCCAATGACCGGCAGCCACCATGCGCCCGTACAGGTCGAGAATGCGCGACAGCTCATTGCGGTCGAACGTGGCAATCGGGCGCCGCTCCCAGCTAGGCGGGAACGGCGCGATGACGCTCAAGCGCTTTTCACCTTGGGCTGAGGCTGGCGCGCGGCCTTCAGCACCTTGATCTCGGCGCGGAGCTCCTTGATCTCCTGCTCGAGGTCGTTGATCCGAACGCGCACCGGATCGCAATCCTCGCCGCAGGGCGTGCCGTAGGGCATGAAACCCGGGCTGTAGTGGATGGCTTCGACCGGCACCGGCTTTGCCGGGATTCCGACGACGGTCATGCCGGGCCCAACGTCCTTTGTGACAACCGAATTGGCGCCGATCTTGGCCCCCTCCCCGACTTCGATCGGGCCGAGGACCTGGGCGCCCGAACCGATGACGACGCCCGATCGGATCGTCGGATGGCGCTTGCCGGCGACGCCGGTGGTCGGGTTGGTGCCGCCGAGCGTGACGCTCTGGTAGATGGTCACGTCGTCGCCGATCTCGGCCGTCTCGCCAATCACGCTGAACCCGTGATCGAGGAAGAAGCGCTGGCCGATCTTCGCCCCGGGATGGATGTCGATCGCCGTCAGGAAGCGCGAGAAATGGTTGACCATGCGCGCGAGGAAATAGAGCCGCCCCTCCCACAGCCAGTGGGCAAAGCGGTGCAGCGCAAGCGCCCAGGCGCCCGGATAGAACAACACGTCCCATCGGGACCGCGCCGCGGGATCACGCGACTTGACGGAATCGAGGTAGGCAATCAGCCCGGAATGCAAGCGTGACCATCCTTCGTCATGTGGCCGATAATCTAGTCACGCCGCTGCGACGCGGCAATGGGCGCGGTCCGCCGCAAATTAAAGTCGAGTCGTCTGCTAGGGTTTAACTGTTGCTTGCCAATGAAGAGCGCTTCGGCAAAGCAGCGCGTCCAAACAGGGCGCAAACAACGGCGTTCCCGAGCGTTTCGATCGTCTAAGCTAAGGGGGCAGCGATCTTTTCCGCCTACAATCCGCTTTATTCGGCCGCTGGTTTCCTGGTCGGCGCGCTCGTCGGAATGACGGGCGTCGGCGGCGGCTCGCTAATGACGCCGCTGCTCGTCGTGCTGTTCGGATTCCACCCCGCGACCGCCGTCGGCACCGACCTCCTCTATGCGTCGGTGACCAAAAGCGTCGGCACCGTCGTCCATGGCAAGCGCCAGACTGTCGACTGGAAGATCGTCGGCGGGCTCGCCACCGGGAGCGTCCCGGCCGCAATCGTGACCCTCAGCCTGATGGGCTATTTCGGCGTGAAGGGGACGGGCAGCGCGTTGTTCCTCAACGTCCTTCTCGGCGGCGCGTTGTTCGTCACCAGCATCGCGGTCTTCTTCCGGCCGTGGATCCTGCGCTGGGCCGGCGAGCATATCGAAGCGATGGAAGATCGGCGGGTCACGCACTGGACGGTGCTGCTCGGCGTCATCCTCGGCGTGCTGGTGTCGATTACGTCGGTCGGTGCGGGAGCCCTGGGCACGACCGCGCTTCTCATCCTCTATCCCAAGCTGCCGGTCGCGCGGATCGCGGGCAGCGACATCGCCCACGCGGTGCCGCTGACGCTCATCGCCGGCATCGGCCACTGGTTGATGGGCTCGGTGGACCTGACCTTGATGGTCGCGCTGCTCGCCGGCTCGATCCCCGGCATCATCGTCGGGAGCCTGATCGCGACGCGCTCATCGGATGCCGTGCTCCGGCCGATCCTCGCCGTGACATTGCTGCTTTCCGCGGTGAAGCTTCTCACCGCCTGAAATTCACAAGGTGGCGTGAACGGTCGCCAGCGCCTTCATCACCGCCGCGATCCGCACGGCCGACTGGATCGCATCCGGCTTGACGCCATGCTCGAGCAGCACGCGCTCGTGGCTGTCGATGCACATCCCGCACCCGTTCATCGCCGAGACGGCGAGGCTCATCAGCTCGAACTCGTCCTTGGCGATCCCGTGCGAGCCGATGATGTTCATCCGAAGCCGCGCCGGCATCTTCCCATATTCCGGGTTCGAGACGAGGTGCACGAAGCGATAATAGACATTGTTCATGGCCATCACCGCTGCCGCGCCGCGGGCGGCGTTGGCAGCTTCGTCGGACAGCTTGCCGGCAGCCTCGGCTTCCGCTGCTTCGACGAGCGGCTTGTAGCCCGACCCGTGGGCACAAGCGAGCAACAGCGACAGCTTCCGCTGCTCCGGCATCAGCTGGTCGGACAGGATCGAGCCGAGGTTGAGCCGGATGTCCTTCGCATAGTCGGGCAGTGTTTCGGCGAACGGCTTTAGTGACATGGGAAACTCCTGGGGGGAAATGACAAGAGGGGCGGGCCTGGGGAGACCCGCCCCTCGGTCACGACCGGTTAGGGGAGCACCGGCCGGAAGCTCCTCCCGTGCACGGGAGGAGAGAAAGTCAGGCCGCGGGCTTCAGCGTGCTTGCAGCGCGGCCTTGTCAGGCCGCTGGCTTCAGCACTTCTTCGCCCGGCGTCCAGTTGCACGGGCAAAGCTCGTCGGTCTGGAGCGCATCGAGGACCCGGAGGGTCTCGGCGGGATTCCGTCCGACGTTGAGCCCGTTCACCGTCACATGCTGGATGACATTATCTGGATCGACGATGAACGTGGCGCGGAGCGCGACGCCTTCGTCCTTGTCGAGGATGCCGAGGGCCTCGGCCAATTCCTTCTTGTTGTCGGCGATCCACGGGAAGTCCGCGCCCGCAAGCTCCTCGTCCGAGCGGCGCCAGGCGAAATGGACGTGCGCGGTATCGGTCGACGCACCGATGAGCTCGGCGTCGCGATCGGCGAAATCGGCCTTGAGGTCGCCATAGCCCACGATCTCGGTCGGGCAGACGAAGGTGAAGTCCTTCGGCCAATAGAAGAGGACCTTCCACTTGCCGCTGGCCTGGCCAAGATCGACCGTCTCGCCCGCAGGCAGTGCCGAAGTGCCCTGCTGAACCGGCAGTTTGAGAGCGGGAAGCTTGTCGCCAACGGTAAGCATTCGAATGATCCTCCTTCTTGTTGCACTGCAGCATCTAGGGAGCTGGCCCCTATCGTTCAAGTTCATTATAGCGGCCAGACTGATTGGATTTATCGATTAATGTCCGTCCATGTCCCGAGCCTGAAGCAGCTTCAATATCTCGTCGCGCTGCGGCGTTACGGCCATTTCGGCAAGGCCGCCGACGCATGTTTCGTGACCCAGTCGACGCTGTCGGCCGGACTGCGCGAATTGGAGACATTGCTTGGCGTCACGCTGGTCGAGCGCACCCGCCGCTTGGTCCGCTTCACCGCGCTCGGCGAAAAGATCGCGGACAAGGCGGTCCGGGTCCTCCGCGAGGCCGAGGAACTCGCCGAGCTCGCCCGCGCCGAAGGTCAGCCGCTGCATGGCGAGCTGAGGCTCGGCGTGATCCCGACGATCGCCCCTTTCCTCCTCCCGGCGATGCTTCCGCGGCTGCGCAGCGAATGGCCCGAGCTCAAGCTCTACCTTCGCGAGGAGACCAGCCACGCGGCGTGCGAAGCGCTGCATCGGGGACAGCTGGACTGCGTGCTTCTCGCGCTTCCGTTCAGTTGCGGGGAGGTCGATTCAGCGCCCCTGTTCGACGACCCTTTGTTCGTCGCCTTTCCGCCCGGCGAGGCGCCGAGCGAGCCGGCCGTCGACGCGGAAGCGATCGACGAACGGCGATTGCTGCTGCTCGAGGACGGCCACTGCCTCAAGGACCATGCGCTGTCCGCCTGCAACCGGCCGGAGATCCGCGCTCATGCGTCGATGATGGGCACGTCGCTCCACACCTTGGTGCAGATGGTCGACAACGGCCTTGGCCTGACTTTCGTGCCCGGCATGGCGATCGAGACCGGCCTCCTCAACGGGACGAAGGTGGGCGCGCGTCGGCTCCGGTCCGAATCTGGCTTCCGGCGCATCGCCCTCATCTGGCGCAAGTCCAGCCCGCGCGAGAGCGAGTTCCAGCTGCTTGCCGAGACGCTGCGCCGGATCGCGCGCGACCTGATCCCCGAGCTCGAGGCGGTTCGGCAACCCGCGAACGCGCCGGAGCCCGCCTGCGGCTAGGCAGCTTTCGAACGGCGCAGGTCGAAGCGGTCGGCGTTCATCACCTTGGTCCACGCCTTGACGAAGTCGCGAACGAACTTCTCGCGCGCATCGGCTGAGGCATAGACTTCGGCAAGCGCACGGAGCTGGGAATTCGAGCCGAATACGAGGTCCGTGCGCGTCGCTGTCCACTTCGCGCGGTTCGAAGCGCGGTCGGTGCCGACGAAGGTCTCGTCGCTCTTGTCGTCGACTTGCTTCCACGCCGTTCCCATGTCGAGGAGGTTGACGAAGAAGTCGTTCGTCAGCTGGCCGACGCGATCCGTGAACACCCCGTTCTTCGATCCGCCCTGGTTCGCGCCGAGGACGCGCAGCCCGCCCACGAGTACCGTCATTTCCGGTGCCGTAAGGCCGAGCAATGACGCCCGATCGACCAACAGCTCCTCGGTCGGCACGTTGTATCGGACACCGAGATAGTTGCGGAAGCCATCGGCGATCGGCTCCAGCACCTCGAAACTCTCGAAATCGGTCTGTTCCTCGGTCGCGTCGCCGCGCCCGCCGGAGAACGGGACCTCGATGTCGTAGCCGGCGTCCTTCGCGGCCTTTTCGACCGCCGCGCAGCCGCCAAGCACGATCGCGTCGGCCATCGACATGTCGCCGCGAAGGCCGTCGAGCTTGTCGAGCGTCGCTTTCAGCTCGTCCGGGTCATTGACCTTCCAGTTGCGGATCCGATCGAAACGGATGCGCGCACCATTGGCCCCGCCGCGGTGATCCGACTGGCGATAGGTCGAAGCCGACGCCCATGCCGCCTTGACCAGGGCGCTGACCGACAGCCCGCTCGCCAGCACCTGCTTCTTGAACCCGGCCACGGCGTCGTTGGTCGGAGCGCGGCCGGGCGGCACCGGGTCCTGCCAGATGAGGTCTTCCGATGGCACTTCCGGGCCGAGGTAACGTGACTTGGGCCCCATGTCGCGGTGCGTCAGCTTGAACCACGCCCGCGCGAATGCGTCGGCGAACTGGTCCGGGTTCGCGCGGAAGCGCTCGGCGATCTTGCGGAACTCCGGATCCTCGCGGAACGCCATGTCCGCCGTGGTCATCATCGTCGGGACCTTCTTTCCCGGCGTGTGCGCCGCCGGCGCCATGTCGTCCGGCTTCTGGTTGACCGGCTGCCACTGCTGCGCGCCCGCCGGGCTCCGCACCAACTCGTAATCATAGTCGAGCAGCATGTGCAGATAGTTCATGCTCCACTGGATCGGCGTTGGAGTCCACGGCCCCTCGAGGCCGCTGGTGATGGTGTCGTCGCCGATGCCGCTGGCATGGCCGCTCTGCCAGCCGAGCCCCTGCTGGGCGATGTCCGCACCCTCCGGTTCAGCGCCGATTTTCGACGCATCCCCGGCGCCATGGCATTTGCCGAACGTATGGCCGCCTGCCGTCAAGGCGAGCGTCTCTTCGTCGTTCATCGCCATGCGCGTGAACGTCATCCGGATTTCCTTGGCCGAGGCGAGCGGGTCGGGATTGCCGCCGGGCCCTTCGGGATTGACATAGATGAGGCCCATCTGGACCGCGGCGAGCGGGTTCTCCATCGCCTTGCCGGCGTCGTCGCCCATGCGCGGCGCGGCGCCCTTCCCCACCCAATTCTCTTCAGTGCCCCAATAAGTATCGTGCTCCGGCTGGTAGACGTCCCTGCGACCGCCCCCGAAGCCGAACGTCGGACCGCCCATGGACTCGATCGCGACATTGCCGGCGAGGATCAGCAGATCGGCCCAGCTGAGGTTGCGGCCGTACTTCTGCTTGACCGGCCACAGGAGGCGCCGCGCCTTGTCGAGATTGGCGTTGTCCGGCCACGAGTTGAGTGGAGCGAACCGCTGCTGGCCCGAACTCGCACCGCCGCGGCCATCGCCGATCCGGTATGTGCCGGCCGCGTGCCACGCCATGCGGATGAAGAACGGCCCGTAATGCCCGTAGTCAGCCGGCCACCAAGGCTGGCTGTCGGTCATCAGCGCCGTGAGGTCCCTTTTGACCGCGTCATAATCGAGCTTGAGGAACGCCTCGGCATAATCGAAATCGTCGCCATAGGGATCGCCGGAGGTTCCCTGTTGTGGAAGGATGTCGAGCGAAAGCTGGTTGGGCCACCAGTCGCGGTTGGTTCGCCCCAGCAGCGTTCGGAGCGCGGCGCCTTCTTCCATCGGGGAGCCGTGCAGGGGGTCGCCGCCTGTCTTCATGTCCATCGCGAAATCCCTCCAGTGTCGAATATCCGACGCTGGCCCTAGTCGCGCGCGTTGATCGACGAAAACGAGATTCCTCGGTCAGTTAGAACAGCTCAATCGATTACTCGTCCATGTGGCGGAGGCCGACCCGAAGATAATCGTAACCGGTGATCAGGGTCAGCGCGGCTGCCGTCCAAAGGCAGATCAGGCCGACCATGTGAATCCACGGCTGATGCGGGACAGCGCCGCCGAGGATGAGCGCCCCGAGGGAAACCAGCTGGAGCGTCGTCTTCCATTTGGCGAGCGCACTGACCGGGATCGAGACCTGCAATCCCGCAAGATACTCGCGCAACCCCGACACGATGATCTCGCGAAGCAGGATCACGAGCGCGGGGATGAGATGCAGACCGGTGATTTCCGGAACCGGGTTGGCCTTCCGGCTCGAAATCAGCATCACGAGCACCGCCGCGACCATGATTTTGTCGGCGATCGGATCGAGGAATTGTCCAAGCCGCGAGATGCTTCCCCAGGCCCGGGCGAGGTAGCCGTCGAGATAATCGGTGATCCCGACCACGCAGTAGAGCGCGAAGGTAATCGCATAATCGACCGGCGCGGGCCGCCACAGCAGGAACACGAGCAACGGGACCGCGATGATCCGCGAAAGCGTCAGCAGGTTCGGCAGCGACAGCATCTCCAACGCGCAGCGTTATAGGGTTTGGCGGCTTCGTCAAAGCTGGCTATGCCTCGCCGCAGTCGATGAAACCCGCCGCAGCCCGCGCTTGATCCAGAACGTTGCCCATCTGCTGCGCGCGCGGCGCTTTGTGCCGCTGTTTGCCACCCAGTTCCTCGGCGCATTCAATGACAGCTTGTTCAAGCAGGCCGTCGTCTTGTTCGTGGTCTATCAGCTCTATTCGAATCCGGCGAAGGAGTTCCTGTTCAGCGCCATCGCGCAGGGCTTGTTCATTCTTCCCTTCTTTCTTTTCTCCGCGCTCTCGGGCCAGCTCGCCGACGACCACGACAAGGCGAAGCTAATCCGCATCATCAAGTTCGCGGAGATCTTCATCATGATCGTCGGCGGCGCAGGGCTTTTGCTCGCCAACATCCCGCTGATGCTGGCGGCGATCCTGGCGATGGGAGTTCACTCGACCTTCTTCGGTCCGATCAAATATGCGATCCTGCCGCAGCACCTGCGAAAGGACGAAGTCCTCGGCGGGACCGGCCTGGTCGAGGCGGGCACGTATATCGCGATCCTGCTCGGCACCATCCTCGCGGGCTTCCTCGCATCGCGACCCGCCTCGGCTGCGGCCGCCGTGCTGATCTTCGCCTGCCTCGGATTCCTTGCCGGCCGTCAGGTCCCTCCCGCCCCGCCCGCGGCCGACCGGCTTCCGATCACTTGGCACATCGTGCACGCGTCCATCGAGCTCGTCCGGGCGACGATGCACATTCGCCGACTCTTTCTCGCCATCCTCGCGATCAGCTTCTTCTGGACGATCGGCGCGGTGCTGATCATCATCTTCCCGCCGCTGGTGAAGAACGTGCTCGGCGCGAACGAGCAGGTCGCAAGCCTGTTCATAGCGGTCTTCTCGATCGGCATCGCGTTCGGCTCGGTAGTCATCAACCGACTGCTCAAGAGCGAGGTCTCAGCCCGGTTTGCGCCGCCGTCGGTCATTGCGATGGGAGTCTTCGTCCTGCTGCTCCACTTTGTCGCGCTGACCTGGAGCAAGCACGGGTCGGACCTGACAACCCTGGAGAACTTCCTGTTCAATCCGATGGCGTGGCCGATGATTCTGTGCCTTCTCGGCGTCGCGATCACCGGCGGGATGTTCGTGGTCCCGCTCTACGCCTTCCTGACGACGACGGTGCCCAAATCCGAAACGTCGCGCACGGTCGCGGCCAACAACATCGTCAATTCCGGCGCCATGGTGTTGGGAAGCGCCGTCGCGATAGCTCTTAAGCTTGCCGGCGTCGGACCGACCGCCCAGCTGCTGCTTGTCGCAGCGATGTGCCTCATCTCGGCATGGCTGGGATGGAAGCTCCATCTCGCCTGCGATTGACGCAAGGACTAGCCGATCAGGATCGAAACGCAGACGAACCCGGCAACGAATGTGGTCGCGAACAGCTTGACGTCGGAGCTGATCGTCCACGGGGTTTCGCGGGGGACATCCAATTCACGCGCGCGGCCTTTCCCGAACTGCTTCGGATGGGGCGCGAACGCGGGACGGGCGACGTGCATGGCAAATCCTTAACGCGGCTTTTACCATGTTCAAACCCGTCGCAGCCGCAAGCGGCTCCCCACGTCCCATGACGGGACAGGAGTCAGTATTCCACTCTATCGAGAGGTCTCAGCCGGCGGCGGCGGAGACGTTCGGTTCGCTTCCCCGCGAACGTGCGTCGAGCAATTCGCGCGCGTTTTCGCCTGTCATTGCCTTGCCGAAATACCAACCCTGGCCGATTCCGCAGCCGAGGCGCACGACAGCCTTATAGGCGTCCTCGCTCTCGATTCCTTCGACACACACCGGGACCGAAAGCGCCTGCGCGAGCGTGGTCACGGCCCGGATGATTGCAGCGCTTTCCCGCTTCGAGTTGAGGTTCGCGACGAAGCTCCGGTCGATCTTGATGATGTCGAACGGAAGCGACCGGATGTGGGCGAGCGAGGAAAAGCCGGTGCCGAAATCGTCGAGCGCGAGCCGGACGCCCTGGTTCTTGAGGCTCGTGACGATGGTCCGCGCGAGCTCCATGTCGGCGAACAACGAGCTCTCGGTAATCTCGACGACCAACCGCTCGGCCGGAAACTTGGTCTCGGCCAGAATTCGCACGATGCGCTGGGCGAGCCAGCCATCCGTCAACTGCGACGGCGAGATGTTGACCGAAAGCTTGATGATGGGGTCCCAGTCCGCCGCCTCGCGCAGGCCGGCAGCAATGACCTGCTCGGACAGGCGGCCGATCAGCCCGATTTCCTCGGCGACCGGAATGAACACATCGGGGCCGATGATTCCGGAAAGCGGGTGCTTCCACCGCGCGAGGACTTCAAAGCCGATCACCTCGCCGGTCTCAAGGTCGACCTGGGGCTCGAAGTAAGGAAGGAACTGATCGTGGTCGAGGCCGAAACGAATACCCTGCTCGATCTCGCCTTGAGCGATCAATGCCCGCTCCATGCCCGCGTCGAACCACACCGGCCGCGCGACGCGGCCGCTGCGCGCGCGATCCATGGCGATATCGGCGCGTCGCAGAATATCCGGAATGCTGGCGTTCGCTGCGGGGGCGGACGCGATTCCAGCGAATGCACCGACCTGGATGATGCGTTCATGCAGGACCAGCGGGTGGGTCACTGTCCGAAGCACGCCGTCCGCAATTTCCTCGACCGCCGCGGTGTCCGCCTCGGGGGAGGTGAGCGCGATTGCAAATTCGTCGCCGCTCAACCGCGCAATGACCGCCGACGAACCGAGTTCGCTCTCGAGCGCCCTCGCGATCGACTTCAACAGCCAGTCGCCCGCATCATATCCGTGCTGGTCGTTGACGACCTTGAACCGCTGGATTTGAAACGAAATAACGATGAGATTGTCGCCGCGTGAACCGCCCTTGGCGCACAGTTGCGCGGCGCGGTCGGCAAAGCCCTTGCGATTGTACAATCCTGTCGTCGGGTCAGTTGTCGCGAGAAGCGCCGCGCGCCGTTCCTGCTCGATCCGGATCTCCGCTTCGTGCTGAAGATCCACATAGCGCCGCCAGCCGAACAGGATCAGCGCGACATTCAGCGTCAGCGCGGTGCTCGCGATGCGAACGTCCGTCGCGAACTTCGGGCCCTGGAAGCGGATATGATTGAAGAATGTGCTTCCGTTCCAGATCAGCAGCAGGACTGCGGTGATGAGGACGGCAAGCACCACCGCGTCCCGGCGTGCGCTAAGGACGCCCGGTCGCCTGGCGCCGGTCTCGGAATCGAACGCACTTCCCACCTCTCGCTGCCTAGAAGAAAACGCTTAATATTTTCCTGTAGACGAGAACTGCATCGACGACGCGCGCTCAGGCGGCGGATTCGCCGATCGCCAGCAATGGTGCGGACGGCGGGATTTGAACCCGCAAGCCCTTACGGGCAGAAGATTTTAAGTCTCCAGCGTCTACCGGTTCCGCCACGTCCGCACGGGCGGTTCTACCGCGATTTACTCGGCGGTCACTTCCTTTAGGTTCAAGCGCTCGCGCATTTCCTTGCCGGGCTTGAAATAAGGCACGCGCTTGGCGTCGACGGAGACGGATTCGCCGGTGCGCGGATTGCGGCCGACACGGCCGTCGCGTTGACGGGTGGAAAATGCACCGAAGCCGCGGAGCTCGACCCGGCCGCCCTTGGCGAGCTGGTCGGTGATCGAATCGAAGATCGCGCTGACCACGCCTTCCACCTCGCGCTGGGTGAGGTCGGGAAAGTCGGTGCACAGCTTCTGCACCAGTTCGGAACGGATCATCGGCACCCCGCTACGGATTTGGAGCGGTCCCGCCCCCTACGAGGGACCGCTTTCTCACAGGCTGTCAGGAAAGTTTCACTGACGCAAGAAGGATTTGGGCGGCGCCCCACAAAGACACGCCGCCCTGTGGTTAGTTTTTCTTTTCTTTGAGTGCGGCGCCGAGGATGTCGCCCAGGGTCGCGCCGGAATCGGAGCTTCCGTACTGAGCGACAGCCTGCTTCTCCTCGGCGATCTGCATCGCCTTGATCGAGAAGTTGGGCTTCTTCGAGCGGTCGAACCCGACCACCATCGCATCGAGCTTCTGCCCGACCTGGAAGCGCTCGGCGCGCTGCTCGTCGCGGTCGCGCCCGAGGTCGCCGCGCTTGATGAAGCCGACCGCGCCATCGTCGCCGACCTGGACGTCGAGGCCCGCATCCTGGATCGCGCGCACGATCACCGTCAGCACCTCGCCCTTCTTCACGCCGCCAGCGCCGGAACCGGCACCGCCGCCAGCCGAAGCGCCCGCTCCGGCACCGCCGCCCTCAAGCTGCTTCATGCCGAGTGAAATCCGCTCCTTCTCGACATCGACGTCGAGCACCTGGGCCTTCACGACCTCACCCTTGCGGTGAAGCTGAAGCGCCTCCTCGCCCGACACGCCCCAGGCGATGTCCGACATGTGGACCATGCCGTCGACGTCGCCCTCGAGCCCGATGAACAGGCCGAACTCGGTCGCATTCTTGACCTCGCCCTCGACCACCGAGCCGACCGGATGGGCCGAAGCGAAGCTCTCCCACGGATTGGCCTGCGCCTGCTTGAGGCCGAGCGAAATCCGGCGCTTCTCCTCGTCGACCTCGAGCACCTTCACGTCCACTTCCTGCGAGGTGGAGACGATCTTGCCGGGGTGCACGTTCTTCTTGGTCCAGCTCATCTCCGAGACGTGGACGAGGCCCTCGATCCCCGGCTCGAGCTCGACGAAGGCGCCATATTCGGTGATGTTGGTGACCCGGCCGCGGAACACGCCGCCGATCGGATATTTGGCCGACGCGCCTTCCCACGGATCGCTTTCGAGTTGCTTCATGCCCAAGGAGATGCGCTGCGTCTCACGGTTGATGCGGATGATCTGCACCTTCACCGTGTCGCCGATCCCGAGCACTTCAGACGGGTGATTGACCCGCTTGTAGGAAACGTCGGTGACGTGGAGCAGGCCGTCGATGCCGCCGAGATCGACGAAGGCGCCGTAATCGGTGATGTTCTTGACCACGCCCTCGATCACCTGACCTTCGGCGAGCGACTGGATCAGGCCCGAGCGCTGCTCGGCGCGGGTTTCCTCGAGGATCGCGCGGCGCGAGACGACGATATTGCCGCGGCGGCGGTCCATCTTGAGCACCTGGAACGGCTGCGGGATGTCCATCAGCGGCTGGACGTCGCGGACCGGGCGGATGTCGACCTGAGAACCCGGAAGGAAGGCGACGGCGCCGCCGAGATCGACGGTGAAGCCTCCCTTCACGCGGCCGAAGATCACGCCTTCGACGCGGTTGCCGGCGGTGAACTCCCCCTCGAGCTTGTCCCAGGCGGCTTCGCGGCGCGCGCGGTCGCGCGACAGCATCGCTTCGCCGGCCGAATTCTCGACGCGGTCGACATAGACCTCGACCTCGTCCCCGACCTTCAGGTCCGCCTTCTGGCCCGGCGCGGCGAACTCGCGCAGCGCGACGCGGCCTTCGCTCTTCAGGCCGACGTCGATGACGGCCATGTCATTCTCGATGCCCGTGACCTTGCCCTTCACCACCTTGCCTTCGAAGGTTTCGTTCTCGCCGCCGAGGCTTTCGTTGAGGAGGGCCGCGAAATCGTCGCGGGTCGGGAATGTGGTGGTCGCCATGAGTGTGTTGTTCTTTCGGTCTTCAAACGGGCCTGCCGCGTGGCGCGCCACCATGGCGAGCCTTCACATGCGGACCTGGTTGCATGCACTGCCGCGCCGGCACCGTGCCGAGGCGGCGTCCTTCGAACGGCTGTTCGCGCGCGGAGCCCAGACGAAACGGCGCGTCAGAGTGCCGGTCTGGAACCGAAACTCTTACGCGCTCGCGATAAAAGCGGGCTGCCGCGAACGACTTAGCATCCGCCGGACGGCGCGCGCATTAGCTTAGAGGGGCGTGAGGGGCAAGCGTGTGGGACTGGGGAAGTCGCGCTAATGGCAGGAATGGGTGGAAAGCTGACTTAGGAAGAGGCGCACGAAGCGTCTCTGCACAGTATTTAGATGGTCGTCTGTTGGCAGAGACGCTGGACATAATCCTGCCGCGATGGGCCCGGAGCAACTCCAAGCACCTTTGCGCGCTTGATCTCGCGACCCGCATTGAGCACCGTCAGAATCTCAAGCTCGCGCGCCGTCACGAGGTCGCGGCGGAGCAGCGCGAGATCCACTGGCCCAAGCTTTGCGGCCGCTGGTGCAAGCAAGCCGAGATCGGTCCAGATCGAATCCTCTTGGTCGTTCCATCTCTTTAGATCACGCGCCTGGTCATACCAAAGACCTAAGGCCGACAATTCATCAGCCGGGAAATGGACGAGATTCTGTGCTGATTGTTGTGCCTCGTAATCGCCAACGAGCAGCAATCGGCCGGGACTGTCGGCGGCGATGGCGGGCGACGGTGTCGATCCTGTAGCCGCGGAGGTGTCAATCCGCTGCTGGGCCACAGCAAGGTCCCGGTCGAGACAAGGGGCGACCCGCAACCGATCGGCGAAATATGCCAGGTCAAATGTCATCTCGCGGTGGATCGCGGCGCGAGCGTCGTATACCTGTTGGCTCCAGTGAATTCGCTCCGCCGCTTGCTCAAATGCCAGAGCAATAATCACGCCAAGGACGATGATGCCCACCTCGCCGACAAGAGCGCGCCAGCCGTGCAACGGTTTGGGAAGATGGAAATGCATGTGGCTGGCCCCCAGCAACGGAGAGCCTAACAGAAGGTCCTATGTCTGCAATGGGTGGAAAGCGGCCATTCAGCGGCCGGCGATCAACCTACTTCGGCTGACCGCCAATGGCGTTACGCCCGGCAAGAATCTTAAGCGCACTTTCGCGAGGGGTGTCGATCGGCAGGCAAACGGCGTGCGGAAGCGCGTAACCTTCAATCATCACCTTCGCGCCGAAATGGTCGATGCCAAGCGCCTTCGCCCTATTGAAAGCGACTTTCGCGTCAATGCTGGTCTCCCATAGTTCGAGCCGCGCTGCCTGAAGCGCGGAGATGAAGTGCACGCGCCCCGCGGGACCGAGCGGTCCGGTCCAGCTTTCAAGCCCCCTCAACTGTGCCCAGGCATCCTGCTCCCGCTCCTCGGCGGCAATGAACTGCTTTGTCGCGACATAGACGCTGCCAAGGCGGCTTTGTTCGTCAGGGCTGAACAGGCTCGCCCGACCGCTTCCGGTCGCCGCCTGCCAGCGCTCGTCTGAATTGAACCAGATTGCTGGTTGCCCAATCCACCTCGGCTGCGGCGACAGCGCGCCGTCGCCAGCACTGGCCAACAAGGTTGCAATTTCATCGAGCCGCCGTTCGACGCATGGCTGTGTTTCCATTCGCGCGGTCATGTAAGAAAGGTTCTGCCTGATCTCTGCATAGACGGCCTGTTGAGCTTCGCGTTTGCTAGCCGCGTCGTGCGCCACCTGAGCGATCTGCTCGACACCCAATGCGATCAACACGCCAAGCACGATAATCCCGACTTCACCGGCGAACTCGCGCCATCCGTGCAATGGTTTCGGAAGACGGAAATGCATGCGGCGGACCCCGAGCGGTTACGTCACCGTAACAGAAGGACCTAATGGCAGGAATGGGTCGACAACGGACGTCGCGATAGCTGCTGATGTCAAAAGCCGCCACCCGCTGGTAACTAACTCATCCTCTAGCCAGGAGATCATAATGGTGGACGATGGCTTTACGGAGTTCAAAGCGCGACAACGAGAAATGTGGTCGTCGTTCGCACCGACCGCGACTCTAACCACTCCAGTCGCTGCTCACGTTGTAAATTTTGCGGACGTTCAGACTGGAGAGAAGGTCCTTGACGTCGCTTGCGGAACAGGCGTGGTTGCGATCACGGCGGCGCGCCGCGGAGCAACGGTCTCAGCGCTCGATCTTACGCCCGAATTGCTCGAGCATGCACGTGAGAACGAGAGGATGGCGGGGTGCGCGCCGATCGAGTGGACGGAAGGCGATGCCGAACGACTGCCCTACGCCGATGCAAGCTTCGATGTTGTTCTGAGTCAATTTGGGCACATGTTCGCACCGCGACCGGAAGTGGCTTTGGCCGAAATGCGGCGGGTCTTGAGGCCTGGGGGGCGGATCGCCTTAGCGACGTGGCCTCCGGAGCATTTCGTCGGACAGTTCTTTGCTTTCGTATCGCGGCACTCGCCACCGCCTCCCGAAGGTGCAGCTCCGCCGCCATTGTGGGGGGCTCCAACCGTCGTCGCCGAGCGGCTTTCCAAAGGGTTTGGAGCGCCGTTCTTCGAACGAGGTGTGATGAAGGTTCCGGCGCTGAGCCTGCCCCACCTCTGGACTTACATGGGGGCATCCATCGGCCCGCTCCAGAAGATCATCGAAAGATTGGAGCGCGAGCCCGAGAAACTCGCGGCCGTGCGCAAGGAAATGCTGGACCTCGCCGAGCCTTACTTCTCCGACAACATCATGCACCAGGACTATCTGCTAACCAGGGCGACGGCGCGCTGAGCGATAACGTCAGGTTTGGGTGGAAAGCTGCCATTAGCGGATGTCAAAAGCGCGGTGATATTTGACGATGCCGCGCGGCTGTCGATCCTCGAATGACAGGTGTTGAAAATAGTTCGGAAGCACGCCAGCCAAACACAGGCTAGCGTCTGCTCTGAAGCCGAATCTACCATATTTT
>DATCJM010000246.1:0-7415 GCA_036562805.1 Sphingomicrobium sp. | reverse complement strand
GTGGTAGGCGACGACGACCAGGATCGCGACAAAGATGCCAAGGCCCGACGAGCTCCGCTTCGGCGGGACAGCGAGCGAGACCGCGAGCAGCGGCAGCATGAACATCATCAGCACCTCGACGAGGCGGAAGTTCATGTTCGCCTGCGCCTCGACCCGCTGGTGTTCGTTCGTCGCTCCGCCTCCGTAGCCGACCCGCCACAGCTCATGGAGATATAGTTCGTCGGACTCGGTGCCGCCGCGGCGCCGAAACTGGCTGATTGCCGGAAGGCTGACGGGAAGGTCGTAGCTTTCGAATGCGAGCGTCCGCGGCGTCGTGAACCGGGATGACTCCTGGATGAGACGCCCCTGCGTCAGGCGAAAGAGGATCTTGTCCGGGTCGTCCGTTGAGAGGAAGCGACCGTGCTGCGCGGTGGCAGCAACCGTCGTGCCCTTGCCGTCGTCGGTTTCGACGAAGATGCCGTGCAGTTGCGTGCCCTTCTTCTCGCTCCGCTCGATGCGAAGCGTGATCCGTTTGCCCAGCGTGTTGAATTCGCCGACCTTGATCGCGGCACCAAGCGCTCCCGAATTGAGGTCGAAGCGCAGGCTCTCGTAACGATACTCGCTGTAGGGCTGGATATAGCCGACGATCGCTAGATTGATGAGCGCCAGAGGCACGGCGAAGGCATAAGGCACGCGCAGAAGCCGGCCGTAACCCACGCCGATTCCCCGCAACGCGTCCAGCTCAGACGACAAAGCGAGCTTCCTGAATGCGAGCAGGATACCGAGCATCAGCCCGATCGGAATGCCAAGCGAGAGATATTCGGGAAGCAGGTTGGCGAGCATCCGCCACACGACGCTTACCGGGCCGCCCGCGTCGACAACGTACTGAAAGAGCCGCAACATCTTGTCGAGGATCAGAAGCATCGCCGCGAGGATCAGCGAGCCGATCAGCGGGACCGCGATCGAGCGGGCCAGATAACGGTCGATCAGCCGGACGTGGAGCAATGCCGCGGGCAAATTGAAGTCGTCCCACCACCATCATTTGGCCGCAAAGGCGGCCGAGATTCCATAGCGGACGGATGCGCCCGACGCTTGGGCGTTGCTGTCCGTTAGTAGCCCTATAGCCCACCGGTCAGTGAATTCATGTCGAAAGTGCCTCAAGACAAAGAAGCGCGAGGTCCTGCAGGGCAGCATGGGCCGCTGACCACCTGTGCTTCCGGCTTGCCCAGGCGCACGCGCATCGCGCTCCTTTCGAACCCGAAGTCGACCGGCAACATCGCGCAGCTGCCGCAGATTCGCGAATATTGCGACAGCCATCCGGACGTCTTCCACTATGAGGTCGAGCAGGCGAGCCAGATCGGCGATGCGATGCGGATCATCGCGCGGGTCGAACCCAAGGTGCTCGTCATCAACGGCGGCGACGGCACGGTCCAGGCCGCGCTGACGGAGCTCTATAATGGCGGCCATTTCGGGGACGCGCCGCCCCCCGTCGCTGTCCTCCCGAGCGGCAAGACGAACCTCATCGCCCTCGACCTCGGAGCGAAGGGCGATCCGATCGCGACGCTCGAGCGGCTGATCGAGCTTGCGCGGAGCGATGATCTGCACCGCTACACCGTGCCGCGCGAATTGATCGCACTGCGGCGTCCAGGGGTCGAAGATCGTCCGGTCATCGGCATGTTCCTCGGCGGCTCGGCGCTTGCCGAGACGATGCTTTATTGCCGTCACAAAATTTATCCGCTCGGCCTGCCCAACAGCGTCAGCCATGGGCTTACGGCGATAGCCTATATCGCGAGGCTCCTCCTCAAGCTGAAATCGAGCTTTCTTCCGCCGGCACCATCGACGACCGACCTCGTCATTCCCGAGCGGGACCGGATTTCGGGCCGCTTCGCTTTCCTTGCCGTGACGACGCTCAACAAGATGCTCTTGTCGCAGGAGCTCGGCGGACAGGGCGGCGGCCCGCTCAAGGTCGTCGCGGTCGAGGAGCGGCCGTCGACGGTTTTCCGTGCCCTGCTGGCCGGGCTGACGGGCGGCTACAGGGGCAAGAAGATGCGCGGAATCCACTTCGAGGAAGTGCACCAAGTGACAATCGAGGGCGAAAGCTCGCATCTCATCCTCGACGGCGAGACGTTCCGCGCAGAAAGCGGGCGCCCGATCCACCTGATGCCGGCCCAACCGCTGTCGTTCGTCAAGCTCGCGGCTTAAGCTTCGAACCATGGCCGATCTGCGCGAGCTCGTCGCAGAGGAATTAAGGTCGCCGGTCGATCGCCGGGTGGCAGACGTCGCGCGCGCCATCGCCGCGAAGCACGGCGCCGCGAGCAGGGCCATCCTGTTCTACGGGTCGTGCCTTCGGGAAAAGAAGCTCGAAGGGCTCATGCTCGATTTTTATCTCATCGTTTCGGATTATCGCCGCGCCTATGCAAAGCGCTGGTTGGCAACAGCCAACCGATTGATTCCACCGAACGTTTTCTACTTCGAGCATCAAGGGCTCCGTGCGAAATATGCGGTGCTCAGCGAGGCGGACTTTGCTCACGAATGTTCGCCGGATGCGTGGACGGTATCGACCGCAGCTCGCTTCGCGCAACCGTCGCGGCTGGTCTGGAGCGCCGATCAAGGTGCGGCAGGACGCGCCATCGATGCGGTTGCCGAGGCAGCGCCGACGTTGCTCGGATGGACCCTGCCGCTGGCCCCCGAAGCACGCGCGGAGGCGCTTTGGAAGCGTGCGTTCGAGCTGACCTTCGCGGCGGAACTGCGTGCCGAACGGCCGGGGCGATCAGCAGCGATCGTCGAGGCTGACCCGAAGCGTTATTCCACGTTTGCCGAGGCGGGACTGAAGGTCCTGCGGCAGCCGCAACGAACCTCTTCGCAGGCGCAGGCGTGGTGGCGCGGCAAGCAGCGGCACGGCAAGCTCTATTCGGTCGCGCGGCTGGGCAAGGCGAGTCTGACCTTCGCGGGAGGCCCCGATTACATCGCGTGGAAGATCAACCGCCATGCCGGCACCGACCTCCGCCTGAAGCCATGGCAGAAGCGGCACCCGCTCCTCGCCGCGATCACCTTGTTGCCGAAGCTGCTGAGGTCCGGGGCGGTTCACTAGCAGTACGGGCGAGTGCTGCGGCAACCGCATGAGCCAGCGCCCCTACCGTGAACGGTTTGCGCAGCAATTCGTAGCCGCGGAGGTCGTCGGTCTCGCCTTCGCCGACATAGCCGGTCACAAAAAGAACGGCGAAGTCATGCGCGCTCGTCTGCTTGAGATGGCGGATCAGTTCGGGACCGGTCATCTCGGGCATGATCACATCGCTGATCACGAGGTCGAATTCCTGTGCCGCAAAGACTTCGATGGCTTCGGCGCCGCTGCCGCAAGCAACGGGTTCGTAATCGAGGTCCTCGAGCGCACCGACGGTAGCAGTGCGAACGCGCGGGTCGTCCTCGACGAGCAGGATGCGGGCTCCGGCGACGTGGACCTCCGCCGTCTCGACGCGCTGAACCGCAGGATGCACGCGGACCTCGGCGGCCTTCTCCGCGCGGGGCAAATAGATCGAGACCGTCGTACCGCGGCCCACTTGGCTCTCGATACCGACCTCGCCCCCTGACTGGTGCGCAAAGCCGAAGATCTGGCTGAGCCCGAGACCGGTGCCCTTTCCGACCGGCTTGGTCGTGAAAAACGGCTCGAACGCGCGCTCCATGACCTCCTGCGACATGCCGCAGCCGGTGTCGGTCACGCCGACCTTCACATAATCGCCCGCCTGAATGTCGCCGACCTCATTCGCGCCGAGCCGGACGTTCTGGGTCGAAATGCGCATCAATCCTTCGCCGTTCATCGCGTCGCGGGCGTTTACGGCGAGGTTCACGATGGCGTTTTCGAGCTGGTGCGGATCGACGTAGATTGGCCAGGAATCGCGCGACAAATCGACCTCGACGCGGATACGTTCGCCGAGTGTGCGGTCGAGAAGGTCGGACATGCCGCCGATCAACTCGCTCGAATCGACGCCTTCCGGGAGCAGCGGCTCGGAGCGTGCGAAGGAGAGGAGGCGCCGCGTGAGCGCAGCCGCCCGGGTCGCGCCTTCCATTGCATTGTTGAGGTGCATCATGACCTCGCGGCGAGGGCCGTTGAGACGCCTTAGCGCGAGGTCGATGCCGCCCACGACAACGGCGAGCATATTGTTGAAATCGTGGGCAATGCCGCCGGTGAGCTGACCGACCGCCTCCATCTTCTGAACCTGTCGGAGCTGCGCCTCGGCGGCTTCGCGCTCCTGCGCCTCCGCCTTGAGCGCCTGGTTCGCTTCCCACAGTTCTTGCGTCCGCTGGCGCACCGCAAGCTCAAGCGCTTCGGCGCGCTCGCCCTCGCTTTCGGCCTGCCGCCGCGCCTGGATGTTGAGCCGAAGCGCCTGGACGGAAACGACGGCAAGGAAGACGGCGCCAAGACCCACGAGGACCCCGAGCCAGCTCAAATAATTGGTGAATTGGTCGGCTTGGGCGGAGAAGAACTGGCTCTGCTCGACCCGTTCGCGCATCTGGTCGCGCTCGGCATTGATGATCTCGTCGAGCTTGTTGTTCAGCCGGTGACCGATGCTTGGATTGCTCGGCGTTTCGACCGTCGACGCATAATAATAGCTGATGCCGGCGTCGCCCTTGTTGGCCAGCGCAGCGCGCGCCGCCAGCGCGAGCTGCTGTCCGCGCTGATCGTAGAGTCGCTCGGCATCGAACACGCGCCGGAGCTGGGCGGGGTTGCGGCGCTCGAGGTCCTTCAGCTGCTGGAGCTGATAGCCGGCGAGCTGCCAGTCCATGACATAGATGTTGCCGTTCGGGTCGACTTTCTCGTCCAGGACGAAGCGCGCGAGCGCGGCCTCCGCGGCGGAGATATTCGACGTCGCGTTCCGGACGACCAGCGAGACGTCATAGGAATGGCGCTCGGCATCCAGCGCCTTCTCGCGCGCATCGTTGGCGAACTTGACCATGAAAACCATGGCGACGAGCACCAGCGCCGCCGCGAGACCCGCGGCTGCTGCTCCGCCTCGACGCCAGTCGAAACGGATCTCGTCCTGTTCCCCGTCCCCGATCATGCCGCCAATCTAGTCGCGTTAACCTTTTGGCGAAAGTGAAAGGTTCCCGACAAAAAGCTCAGCTTATGCAACCTGTTGCACGGCCTGCCGCAGCGAACATGCCGAGGATTTCTCCGACCTGCTCTTCAGAATGAAGTGCGCAGAGCGAGCAGCGAAGCAAAGTCATGCCCGCGGGGGTGGCGGGCGGCCGGGCGAGATTCACGTATAGCCCCTCGTGCAGCAACGCTTGCCACATGGCCGCGCCGGTTTCGAGATCTGGCATGATCACCGCGATGATGGCCGATTGGGGCTCATCGGTGCCGAGCGTAAAGCCGAGCTGCCGGAGGCCGGCGTGGAGGCGCTTCGAATTTTCCCACAGGTGAGCGCGCTTGCCGGCGCTGTCCATCAGCTTGCGGATGGACGTTGCCGCGGTGGCGACAACCGACGGCGGAAGCGAGGCGGTGAAGACGTAAGGTCGGCAGACGAGGCGCAAAATCTCGAATTTCGGATGGTTCGAGACGCAAAAGCCGCCGACGGTGCCCACTGACTTGGAGAAAGTGCCGATGATGAAGTCGACATCGCCGATGACGCCCTGGGCTTCGGCGACGCCGCGGCCATGCTCGCCTATGAAGCCCATAGAGTGCGCTTCGTCGACCAACACCATGGCGCCGGCAGCTTTCGAGACGGCGACCATCTCTCTCAGCGGGGCGATGTCGCCGAGCATCGAATAAACGCCTTCGAGCACGACAAGCTTGCCCGCGCCCTCCGGGATGCGCTTGAGGCGCTTTTCCAGCGCTTCGATGTCGTTGTGGCGGAAGGGGACGATCTGGGCGTTGCCGAGAGCGCACCCATCGTAAATCGACGCATGGCTGTCGATATCGAGGATGATGTAGTCATCCTTGCCCGCGATCGTCGAGATGATGCCGAGGTTCGCCTGATAGCCGGTCGAAAAGACCATGGCGTGGTCCATCGCGTAGAAGTCCTTGAGCGCCTGCTCGCAGGCCTTGTGGCCGGCGTAGGTTCCGTTGAGCACACGGCTTCCCGTGGTGCCGGATCCGAATTCGTCGAGGGCCTTCTTGCCCGCGGCGACGACGTCCGCGTCGAAGGTCATTCCCATATAATTGTAGGTGCCGAGCAGGATCGTCGGCCTGCCGTTGCAGATCGCCACCGTGGGACTTTCGACCCGTTCCATGACCAGGTTGAACGGGTCCGTAAGACCGCTCTCTAGCAGCGTCTCGCGCTGCTCGATCAGCGGGTCGAATTTGGAGAAGAGGTCAGGCACGACTGGCCGTGAGCCGCTGGAGAGCATCGACGAGCTGGCCGACCGTCTCGATCTCCGCCTGCATGTTCATGGTGATGATGACGTCGAACTCGTCCTCGATATTGGCGACAAAATCGAGGACGGTCAGGCTGTCCCATTCGAGGTCCTGTGCGAAGCGCGTTGCCTCCGTGATCGCCACGCCCTTCTTGTTGAAGGGCTCGATCAGCTCGAGGGTCTTGGCGTAGATTTGCTGGCGGTCGCTCATGGGGCCGTTCGTTAGTGCTGCCCTCCCGCTTAAGCAACGCAATCGGGCGTGAATGCGGCGCTTTGAAGTCCACCGGCTTGACGCGGCTTGGCGGATCATTTTACCTCGCGCGCATGCAATCGAGCGTCACCCAGAGGATGATTCCCGCTTACGCAACCGCGCGGCAGCTCAGGTGGCGTTGGACCAGCGCTTCGGCGGGCATCTGCGCGTGGCGATGGCGTAAGGACTAAGGTCCTTCGTCTTTCCCATCCGGGGCCCGCCTGACGGCGGGCTTTTTTATTGCCCTCAAGCCTTGAGAGCTTGTCCATGATTGCAAAACGAATTTACGCCGGCGCGGCCCGGCGCTCGCTCTTTCTCTCCGCTGCGGTCCTGTTCGCCGTGCCGGTTCATGCCCAGCAGGCACCGCCAAATCCGGACGACAGCAAGTCGGGCATCATTGTCACCGGCACGCGGCTCCCCGCCGGTATCCGGGCGCCGACACCACTCACGGTCGTTGGTGAGCAGGCGATCAGGGATCGCTCGCCCGCGACGATCGGTGAAATTCTCCAGCAGATCCCTAGCCTCGCCGGCATTGATTCGCCGAACACGGCCGGGGTGAACTCGCGCGGCGGCGGGCAGATCAACCCGGATCTGCGCGGGCTCGGTGCGAGCCGGACGTTGGTATTGATAAACGGCCGTCGCCACGTGCCGACCGCGACCACCGGATCGGTCGACGTGAAGGTGGTTCCAACGTTGCTCGTGCAGCGCGTCGAGGTGGTGACCGGCGGAGCGTCGGCGGCTTACGGATCTGACGCGGTTGCCGGCGTCGTCAACATCGTGCTGAAGGACGACATCAGCGGCATTCAAGGAACGGCGCAGGGCGGCATTTCCCAGC
>DATCJM010000230.1:0-11688 GCA_036562805.1 Sphingomicrobium sp. | reverse complement strand
GGCCACAGCATCGCCTTGTCGATCGTGGTGCCGGTGAGGCCGATCGACTGACCCTGGTGTAGCGAGCGCCACCAGAGGACCGAATAGTGAATAACGGGCAGGTTCACGGCCCCCACGAGCCCGAAAATGGCAGCGAGGCGGCCCTCCCCGTCCCTCTCCCGCTCTGCCTCGGCGAGCGCGATCCAGCCGATGTAGAGGAATAGGAGGACGAGCATCGACGTCATGCGGCCGTCCCATTGCCACCAGGTGCCCCAGGTCGGGCGGCCCCAGATCGAGCCGGTGATCAGGCAAATCGCCGCGAACGTTGCGCCAGCGGGCGCTGCGGCCCTGCCGCCGATCGCTGCGAGCGGATGGCGCCATACGAGCTGGCTGATCGATGCCGCGGCGATGCCCAGCCACCCCGCCATACCAAGCCAGGCCGACGGTACATGGATGTAGAGAATACGGACCGTTTCCCCCTGCAGGTAGTCGGGCGGCGTCAACGTCAGCCCCGCCGCCATTCCGCCGAGCGCCAGCGCGACGCCGATCAGCAGCAGCCAGGTCGTGGCCGGCCGCGCAATTCGCAGGAAGCGCGCTGGATTCGCTAATGCGTGCACTTGGGGGCTTATGCCCTGCCGATGAGCCTTTGCGCCATAGCGTCGGCGACGGCGGCCGGATCGCGGCCGGACTGCTTACTCTCGGCCCAAATTTGCTCGAGGCGGACAGGGATGCCTTCGATGCGCTCGCGGACCAGGCTTGCGTCGCCATCACCGAGATATTCGGTGCAGACATTGATGATGCCGCCGGCGTTAATCACATAATCGGGCGCATAGAGGATGCCGCGCGCATGAAGGCGGTCGCCATCTTCGGGCGTCGCCAGCTGGTTGTTCGCGCCGCCCGCGACGACCGGCACCTTGAGCTCGGCGATGCTTTGCTCGTTGAGGATCGCGCCAAGTGCGCAGGGGCTAAGGACGTCGGCTTCCAGAGCGAGAATTTCGGCCGGAGAGACGACGGTTCCCCCCGCGGCGCCCGCGAGCTTGCGCGCCCTGGCCTCATCGACGTCCGCGATCGACAGCTTCGCACCTTCCGCCGCCGCATGAAGAGCAACGCCGGTAGCGACGCTTCCCGCGCCCTGCAGCGCAATATGGAGATTTTGGAGGGAGTCTTTTCCGAGCCCCCGCTTCACGGCTGCCTTCAGCCCCAGAAAGACCCCCAGCGATGTGTGTGGGCCTGGGTCGCCACCAACATCGCCGCCGGAGTTGGGTAGTCCGGCAACGAATTGCGTTGTGCGCCGAACTTCAATCATGTCTGATACGCTGACGCCGACATCTTCGGCAGTGACATAATTGCCGCCGAGTTCATTCACCGCTTTGCCGAACGCATGGAGCATGTCGGCGGTTTTCGTTCGCTCGGCATCGGCGAGGATCACGGACTTGCCGCCGCCAAGCGGAAGACCGGCCATCGCATTCTTGTAGCTCATTCCGCGCGACAGGCGCAGCGCGTCGACGAGCGCTTCCTCGTCCTTCGCATAATGCCAGAACCGGCAGCCTCCCGCCGCCGGGCCAAGATGGGTCGAGTGCACCGCAATGATCGCGCGCAGGCCGCACTCGTCATTGGTGATGAAATGGACTGCTTCGTGATCGTCGAAGTCGGGCAGGCCCCAGGGCGTGGTCATTGAAATGCGCTAACTCTGCTTGCAAAAAGATGGGGCGATCGAGGGGACTTGAACCCCCGACCCCTGGTACCACAAACCAGTGCTCTAACCAGCTGAGCTACGATCGCCACGGAGCGTATCGGGAGTGGCTCCCTTGCCCGCGCGGCGGACTTAAGAGGCGTCGCCGTCGAACGCAAGCAGCGCCCGGCGGTAACTTCGGGTAAACTTTTGATAACCTCAAAAATTTTAACACAGGGTATAAACCCTTGCACCACAGGTGAAGGGGGCGCATTTTCCTCGGTGGTTTCGGGAGAGGGCCTGATGGCGAGTCGGCGTTCAAAGTCGGCACCGCAAGGCGTGCCCCTGCGCGAGACGCTCATCTCCGCGGGTCTCGCACCTCACCTTGCCGACATGCTCGACGAGATGCCGCACCGCGTGGTCCAGGTCGAGCCACGCCGCCCGTTCCGCGAGGCGGGAGCGCCGCGCGACGAGGTCATGTTCGTCCGCTCGGGCATATTGTCAAAGTTCAAAAGCGATTCCTCCGGCCGCCGGCAGATCGTCGCGCTCCGCTTTCCGGGCGAAGGAATCCTTCCCAGCGAAGGTAATGCCGAATATGGAATCCAGGCGATCGTTCGCAGCGAGGTGATGGTCGGCAAGTCGAACGACTTCCTTCCGATCCTCAACGCCCAGCCGGAGCTGCAGCGCTTCTTCTGGCGCCTTATCCAGCGCAATGAATCGATCGGCTACGAATGGCTGGTGAATTGCGGGAGACGCGATTCCACGGCGCGCGTCGCTCATTTGTTGTGCGAAACGGCGGTCCGCATGCACGTCGCCGATGGCCGCATGCACAATCCCTTCACCCAACAGCAAATCGCCGACATCACGGGACAGACGTCGGTCAATGTGAACCGCGTGCTTGCCGACATGGAGCGCCAGGGGCTGATCCGCCGCAAGGGCCGGGATATCGAATTCACGGACTGGACCGAGATGCGCCGCGTCGCGAGCTTCCAGCCCGAATATCTTTCCTAGCCGAACGGCCCAGCCGTAGCATCAGCGAAGGCTGGTGGGCGCGGCAGGGTTTGAACCTGCGACCCCACCCGTGTGAAGGGTGTGCTCTACCACTGAGCTACGCGCCCGCCCTAATAAGCGTGGGAGCGGCGGATATAGTGCCGCGGACGCCACTGTCCACTACGCTATTGGACCGCGTCCTTCAGGACCTTCCCCGGCCTGAACTTCGGCTGCGAGCTCGCGTCGATCTGCATCGGCTCGCCGGTCCGCGGGTTGCGCCCGGTGGATGCCTTGCGCCTTGTGACGGTGAAATTCCCGAAGCCGACAAGGCGCACTTCATCGCCACGCTTCAACGTCGATGTAATCACCTCGAGCATCGTCTCCACGGCGCGCGACGCGTCGTTGCGGCTTAGCCCCGCCCGATCCGCGACGTGGCCGATGAGTTCCTGCTTGTTCATTGCCCCAGCTCTCCCTCACGGCCGCCAAGACTCGCGCCGGCCAAAGCTGGGACCTTTAAGGCAAGAGTTCGCGCGCCTGTCCAGTATCTGTGACGCGGATCGGCGCGTTTCGCCGTTCCGGCGCGGGACTCCGCCGCGGCGCGTCCCGCGCAGCCTTTCAGTGGCGGACGGCGGTTCCGGTGTCGCCGACAGCGGGGGGGACGGGCGGCTCGGCAGCATGCTCGTCAGCTTCCGTCCACTCGATGGCTTCGAGAGGCTCGACGAGCGCCCTCGCGAGGACCTCGTCGACATGACTGACGGGGACGATGTCCAGCGCTTCCCGAACCGCCGCCGGGATTTCAGCGAGATCCTTCTCATTCTCCGCCGGAATGAGGACGGTGCGGATACCTCCGCGAAGCGCCGCCAGAAGCTTCTCCTTCAGGCCGCCGATCGGAAGCACGCGGCCCCTCAGCGTGACCTCGCCGGTCATCGCCACGTCGCGGCGCACTGCGACACCGCTCAAGGTCGAGATCATCGCGGTGACCATTCCGATCCCCGCCGATGGTCCGTCCTTCGGGACTGCGCCTTCGGGCAAGTGGACGTGGATGTCCTTGCGCGCGAAGATCGACGGCTTGATCCCGTAAGCGGGAGCGCGGGCCTTGACGAAGCTCATGGCGGCCTGGATCGATTCCTGCATCACTTCGCCGAGCTTGCCGGTTGTCTTGATCTGACCTTTGCCGGGAACCGTGACGGCCTCGATCGTGAGCAGCTCGCCGCCGACTTCGGTCCAGGCGAGTCCGGTGACCGCGCCGATCTGGTCCTCTTCCTCGCCCATACCGAAGCGGAATTTCCGTACGCCGAGGAAGTCGCCGACATTGTCCGGCGTCAGCTCCACTTGCTGCGTCTTCGATTCCAGGATCTGGCGAAGCGACTTGCGCGCGACCTTCGCGAGTTCGCGTTCGAGCGTTCGAACGCCGGCTTCCCTGGTGTAGTGCCGGATGATGGCGCGGAGCGCGTCGTCGCTGAACGTCAGCTCCCCGTCCTTGAGCCCGTGCGCCTCGATCTGCTTCGGGATCAGGTGGCGCTTGGCGATCTCGACCTTTTCGTCCTCGGTGTAGCCTTCGAGCCGGATGATCTCCATTCGGTCGAGCAGCGGCTGCGGCATGTCGAGCGAGTTCGCCGTGGTGACGAACATCACGTCGCTGAGGTCGTAATCGAGCTCGAGATAATGGTCCTGGAAGCGGCTGTTCTGCTCGGGATCGAGGACTTCGAGGAGCGCCGATGACGGATCGCCGCGAAAATCTTGACCGAGCTTGTCGATCTCGTCGAGCAGGAACAGCGGGTTTGAGGCGCCGGCCTTCTTGATGTTCGAGATGATCTTGCCCGGAAGCGAGCCGATATACGTCCGCCGGTGACCGCGGATCTCGGCTTCGTCGCGGACGCCGCCGAGCGATTGCCGGACAAACTCGCGGCCAGTGGCGCGCGCAATCGAACGGCCAAGCGAAGTCTTGCCGACACCGGGCGGTCCGACGAGGCAAAGGATCGGACCTTTTAGCTTGTTGGTGCGGGCCTGGACGGCGAGATATTCGACGATCCGCTCCTTGACCTTCTCCAGCCCGTAATGGTCCTCGTCGAGGACGTGCTGCGCCTCGGCAATGTCCTTCTTGAGCTTGGATTTCTTGCCCCACGGCAGGCCCAGGAGAACGTCGAGATAGTTGCGGGCGACTGTCGCTTCCGCCGACATCGGAGCCATGGCGCGAAGCTTCTTCAGCTCCGAGTTGGCGCGGGCGCGCCCTTCCTTCGAAAGCTTGGTCTTGCGGATCTTCTCGGCAAGCTCGGCAAGCTCGTCCCCGCCCTCCTCGCCTTCATTGCCAAGCTCGCGCTGGATCGCCTTCAGTTGTTCGTTGAGATAATATTCGCGCTGGGTCTTCTCCATCTGCCGCTTGACGCGGCTGCGGATCTTCTTCTCGACCTGGAGCACACCGAGTTCGCCCTCCATGAAGGCGAACACCATTTCCAGCCGCCGCGAGGGATTGAGCTCTCCGAGAAGCGCCTGCTTGTCGGCAACCTTGATCGAAAGGTTGGAAGCGACCGCGTCCGCAAGGACGGAGGGATCCTCGATCTCCGAGAGCTGGATGCCGGTTTCCGGCGGGAGCCTTTTGTTGAGCTTGGCGTAATTGTCGAACTGATCGTTGACCGAGCGCATCAACGCCTGGGCCTCGGGGCCCTCCGGCGCTTCCTCGTCGACCTCCTCGATCTCGGCAGCCATGTAGTCGTCGCGCGGAACGAGATTGACGAGGCGAGCGCGTTTCGCGCCTTCGACGAGGACGCGTACCGTGCCGTCGGGCAGCTTCAGCAGCTGCATTGCCGTCGCAACCACGCCGAGATCATAAAGGGCGTCCCGGTCCGGGTCGTCCTCACCCGGATCGAGCTGTGCGACGAGGAAGAGTTCCTTGTTGTCGGCCATGGCCGCCTCAAGCGCGGCGACGGACTTTTCACGCCCGACGAAAAGCGGGACGATGCGGTTCGGAAAGACGACGATGTCGCGGAGAGGAAGGATCGGAAGGAAGCGAGTCATGGCCGAGTATATGGGCTGGCGTTCCGGGCGGCGCAACAAAGCGCAAGGAACATTCCTGCTGCCATGCTCGCTTTCAGAGCCAGGACGAGCGGAAGGAGCGAAACATGGCCGAAGACCGCGAAAAGATCAGCAACGGGCCGAACGACCGCCCGATCAATGAGACGATCGCTGGAACAGGACCCGGCATTGCGGACGACACGCTCGCACCGGGAGAGGACCAGATTCCCGATGCGCCGACTGATGATGAAGTCGAACGGATCGCCGAAAAGCTCGGCTCTCCGACCGCTGAAAAGGACACGCTTCCGCTGGAAGGTGAGTGAATCACGCCTGTTCGAGCCGGTCGATTCTGTAATCGTTCAGTTTCAGACGCTATTTGTGACGGTGTGAAAATTCGCCAGTCACTGCTTGCGCTTAGCGCACTCGCCCTACCCGTCGCAGCATCCGGCCAGGTTTACGGGCCCGTTCCGATGCCTCCGCCGCCTCCTCCAGTGGCCGGACCGCCGCCCGCTCGCGCAGCTGTCGAAGAGCCGTGGCTGGCACGACCCGCTCCTGCGCAGGTGCCGTCGGGAGAACCCTGGCAATCGCCGATCGCTCAGTCGAAAGGGCCGGCACTCGAGCCGATCGATCTTCCGCCCGCCATCGAGCAGGGCGTGGACATGATCTACATTGACGAATCCCTGGTCCCGAAGGCGGTCCACCGAAAGGGCTTCCTGGCCGGGATCCAGGATGCCGCGTGGAGTGCGGCGCCGGTCGATCTCTTCACGTCGGTGAATCCGATCTACACCGACCTTCGCCGTGGTCTCGTCAAATATGAGCAGCGCTGGGGCAGCCTGCCGCAGATGCAGATCCCGGCAGGCCCTACTCTCAAGGCGGGTGTGACCGGCGATCGCGTGGCGATGCTGCGCACGCGTCTCGGCCTGCCCGATGGTGACAGCTATGATGCGGACCTCGCCGCCAGGGTGAAGGACTTCCAGGCGGTGCACGGCCTCAAGGACGACGGCATCGCCGGCGCCGGAACAATCGAGGCGCTGAATCGCGGCGCGGATTATTACGAGCAGCTCATCATCATCAACATGGAGCGGGCGAAGCGCCTGCCCGCACCGGAAGAGCAGCCGAAATATCTCATCGTCGATGCCGGCGACGCGCGCCTGTCGATGTGGCAGAACGGCAAGAAGGTCGACGAGATGAAGGTCGTCGTCGGCAAGGCGGAATCGGCGACGCCAATGATGGCGGCCTACATCAAATATGCCGACGTCAATCCCTACTGGAACGTTCCGCCCGACCTCATTCGGACGCTGATCGGTCCTCGCATCGTCGCCCAGGGCGTCAGCTATCTGACCGATCGCGAGTATCAGGTCATGAGCGACTATTCTGAGGATGCGAAGATCCTCGACCCCCACGAGGTCGATTGGAGGGCGGTCGTGGCCGGCGCCCAGGATGTCGCCCTACGCCGACTGCCCAGCCCGGCTAATTCGATGGGCATGATGAAGTTCATGCTGCCCAATTATTTCGGCATCTATCTCCACGATTCCCCGGAGAAAGAGCATTTCACGAAGAACGAGCTGTGGATCAGCAACGGCTGCGTTCGGCTCGAGGATTACAAGCGGGTCGCCCGCTTCCTGTTCGACGGCGTGGTCCCGCAGGGCCGCAATCCAAAGGTCGAGGAGCACGTCAACCTGCCGGAGCCAGTGCCGGTGTACATGACCTACCTGACGGTGCAGCCGACCGCGGATGGCGTCCAGTTTCTCGAGGACCATTATGGGCGCGACGCACATCTGATGGAGCGTTACGGCGCGCAATTGCTCGCGGCCGTTCACGGCCGCTGAGCTTCAGCAAAACCCGCACTAGCCCTGGATCAGGCGGCGTCGTCTGCCTTGTCCTTTGCGGCATAGACGCGGACGGGCTCCTTGCGGCCCTCGACGACTTCCTTGTCGACATGGACTTCGTCGACGCCGTCCATCGACGGCAGGTCGAACATCGTGTCGAGCAAGATGCCTTCGAGGATCGAACGAAGGCCGCGTGCGCCCGTCTTGCGCTCGATCGCCTTCTTGGCGACGGAGTGAAGCGCGTCGTCGGTGAATTCGAGCTGGACGTCCTCCATGTCGAACAGCTTGGCATATTGCTTCACCAAGGCGTTCTTCGGCTCGACCAGGATCTTCACTAGCGCAACTTCGTCGAGATCGAGCAGCGTCGCAATCACCGGCAGACGGCCGACAAACTCGGGGATGAGCCCGAACTTGAGCAGGTCTTCCGGTTCGCAATGCTTGAGGATCTCGCCGGTCTTGCGCTCGTCGGGTGCAGCGACGTGAGCGCCGAACCCCATCGACTTGCCCTGCATGCGGTCGGAAATGATCTTCTCGAGCCCCGCGAAGGCGCCGCCGCAGATGAACAGGATATTGGTCGTGTCGACCTGGAGAAATTCCTGCTGCGGATGCTTGCGGCCGCCCTGCGGCGGGACCGAAGCGGTGGTTCCTTCCATCAGCTTCAGGAGCGCCTGCTGGACGCCCTCGCCCGACACGTCGCGGGTGATCGAGGGATTGTCCGACTTGCGGCTGATCTTGTCGATTTCGTCGATGTAGACGATCCCGCGCTGCGCCTTCTCGACATTGTAGTCGGACGCCTGGAGCAGCTTGAGGATGATGTTTTCGACGTCCTCGCCGACATAGCCCGCCTCGGTCAGCGTCGTCGCATCGGCCATCGTGAACGGCACGTCGAGGATCCGCGCAAGCGTCTGGGCGAGCAGCGTCTTGCCGCAGCCGGTCGGCCCGATCAGCAGGATGTTGGACTTGGCGAGCTCGACTTCGCTTCCGGCTTTCGAACTGTGCGACAGCCGTTTGTAATGATTGTGGACGGCGACCGAGAGGACGCGCTTCGCGCGGTCCTGGCCAATCACATAATCATCGAGGACCTTGCAGATCTCGGACGGCGTCGGAACGCCGTCGCGCGTCTTGACGAGCGCCGACTTCGATTCCTCGCGAATGATGTCGTTGCAAAGCTCGACGCATTCATCGCAGATGAAGACCGTCGGCCCCGCAATCAGCTTCCGCACCTCGTGCTGCGACTTGCCGCAGAAGGAGCAGTAGAGAGTGCTCTTGCTGTCGCCGCCTGAAAGCTTGGTCATTCCCGTCCTTGCATAGCGACCGCGAGCGGCCGTCCTCTGATGGGCATGCTAGCCCGCTTTATGACACAATCAACTCTAGAGGTCGGTTAACGTCCGCCGCCGCCCGATTGGTCCTTTGATTTCAGCAATATGGATGCAGTCCAAGAGGCAGGCAAGGGTATGAGTGTCACACTTTGAGACGATCGAACGCCTCGTGCATCGCGTCGTGGAAGTCCGATCGGGTGTAAATGTCATTATGCCCGGCGCGGGGGATGGTCCGATCGAAGACGATGTTGGAAACGCGTGTGCGCAGGGCCTCGGTCCGCTCCGGCGCCACGATCTCATCGCGCTGGGCGCCAATGATCGCGACGGGTGTATCGCCCCTCTCGAGCGGCGCGGCAGCATCGATGTCATGTTCGAAGAACGGTCCGATCGGAAGCCACGGGTACATGGACTGGGCGACGGCCTTCAATGAATCGAACGGGGTGACGAGGATCAACCCGTCGAGCTTCCTGACAGCGGCCAGCTGTGCCGCAACGCCCGTGCCGATGCTGAACCCGACTGCAACGATGCGCTTGGGAGCTAGCCGTTCGACGACCAGATCATAGACCAGCGGCGCATCGGCAATCAGCGCATCGGCGGAAGGAGAGCCTTCCGACGGAAAGTAGCCGCGGTAGTGGAATGCGGCCACATCCTCGTCCGGGAAGAGCTCGTGCAGATATTCGGCGACGTCCTGGGCGTTCCAGGCATTTCCGCCGAAGCCGAGGATCAGCGTGCGATCCTTCGAAGGCTCGTCAGCTGGAATGTGCACGCCCACCAGCTTCTTGCCGTCGCCCGCCTGCAGCGACAGCTTCTCCGCTCCCTCCGGTAGGGCCCCCGCCGATGGCACGGCATGGGTCGGAAAAATCAGGTGAGACTGGAATTCGAACATAATGGGTCTGGTCGCGCGCCGCTTCAGGCGCCCGCCTTTACTGGGCGAATGCCGCCTCGATGGCAGGGGTGACGCGGTCGACGGTGTAAGGCTTCTCGATCAGGGGCGCGTTATTGAACTCCGGCGGCGGCGGATCGACGTGACCGCCGGTCGCAATGACGAACGGCACGTTCTTTTCGCGCAGGCGGCTTGCCACCGGCCACACGTTCTCGCCCTTCAGATTGACGTCAAGAATGGCGAGGTCGAAGCCGCCCTTCTCTACTTCCTCCAGCGCACCTTCGACGCTGTCGCAGGTCCCCTGGACCTTGTGCCCCAGCGAATCGAGGAAATCCTCGAGCATCATCGCAATGAGCGGCTCATCCTCGACGATCAGAATGGAGCGGGCGTTGGCCATGGAGCGATTCGCATAAAGTGCGGGCGCAAAAGCGCAAAGTCCTTATTTCGCAGCGACGGCCCGCTTGGCCGCTTCGGCAAGCTCGGTGACTGAAAACGGCTTGGGTAGGAAATTGACGTTCTCGATGTCGATCGATTTGCGCAATTGCTCCTCCGCATAGCCGGACATGAAGAGGATCTTGAGATCGGGGCGGCTCTTGCGCGCCTCGCGAACGACCGCCGGGCCGTCCATTCCCGGCATGACGACGTCGCTGATCAAAAGATCGATCGGGTCGCCCCGGTCGAGGATTTCAAGCGCTTCCTCGCCGTTGTCCGCGGTGACCACCTTGTACCCGTGGCGCGTCAACGCCCGCTCGGCGACGCTGCGCACCGTCGGCTCGTCCTCGACTAGGAGCACTGTGCCGGTTCCCCACAGCTCGTCCTTCTTCGCTTTCGGCGCGTTCCGCGTCCGCCCGGCCGCGGCCTCCTCGCGGTGAACGGGAAGGTAGATGACGAAGCGCGTGCCTTGGTCGACCTTGGAATCAGCGAAGATGAACCCGCCCGACTGCTTGACGATGCCGTAAACCGTCGAGAGCCCAAGTCCGGTCCCCTTTCCGACCTCCTTGGTGGTGAAGAAGGGCTCGAAGATCTTGCCTAGGATGCCGGGTGCGATCCCGGTGCCCGTGTCGGTGACGGACAGCGCGCTATAGTCGGCGATCGGCAGGATGTCGGAGCCGAGTTCGGCGACCTGGTTGGCCTTCACCGCATAGGTCTGGATCGTGAGCGTGCCGCCGCCCTTCGGACCCATGGCGTCGCGGGCGTTGACGGCAAGGTTGATGATCACCTGCTCCAGCTGGCCGGGATCGGCGCGGATCGGGCCGAGGTTGCGCCCGTGCTTGACCACCAGCTCGACCGTCTCTCCCAGCAGCCGCTTGAGGAGATGCGAGACTTCGGAAACGACGTCCGGAAGCTGAAGCACCTGCGGGCGAAGCGTCTGCTGGCGCGAGAAAGCGAGTAGCTGGCGCGTCAGGCCGGCTGCGCGGTTCGAGTTCGACTTGATCTGCTGGATATCGTCATAATCGATATCGCCCGGCGTGTGCCGCATCAGCATCAGGTCGCAATGGCCGATGATTGCGGTCAGGATGTTGTTGAAATCGTGTGCGACGCCGCCGGCGAGCTGACCGACCACCTGCATCTTGGTGGCCTGGGCGACCTGGCGCTTGAGCTTGGCTTCCTCGCTATTGTCCTTGAGCAACAGCAGGACGGCGGCATCGCCCAGCCCGCGAAGACCAGCGATCGTCAGCGCCACAGGTTCGGCCGGCTGGCGGGCGAGGCGCACTGCGAGGTCTCCCGACATCGCGGGTCCGCGCGCATTGCGCCGGACCGCATCGGCAACCGCTGCCTTGTCTTCCTTCACGACGAGATCGCCCGGGTAGACCGGCATTGCCGAGCCTTTGATCCCGGCTGCGTGAGTGAACGCCTGGTTCATCGTCAGGAAGCGCCCGTCGCCGTCGACCAGTGCAAGGCCGATCGGAAGCATGTCGAGCAAGGTCTGAAGGTGCGACGAGCTCGACATCGGCAGCGTGTCCGGGCTGTCGAACAAGTAGAAATTGCCGAAATCCGCCGGAC
>DATCJM010000222.1:0-4964 GCA_036562805.1 Sphingomicrobium sp. | reverse complement strand
ACATATGGCCCCGCGAGATAGGGGTCGGCGGTGAAGCGCACCGCCTCGAACCGGCCATTGCTGTTCTCGTCGACGATCTGGACGAGAAGAACGGACAGGCAAAGAAGAAGAATTCGCATTCGCATGATGTTAGGCGCCGCCGGGAGCCAGCGCAAAGCGGCTCTGCCGCGGTTGACTATCCAAACTGCGGTTCATAAAGGGGCCGCGCCTTGGCGGTGCCGCTTTCCGCCATGTTCCTCGTCCTTGCCTGCCCTGTGACTTTCAGCAGGGGCGACGCACAGGGGAGAAGCATGGTTGACGACGCCGCCGACGACGACGTTCCGAAGCTTCCACCAGACGCTCGGCTCGAATCGCTCGACGAGCGGCTCGACCGTCTGCAGCAGGCGGAAGCGAAACGGACGGCCAAACGGCAGCCTGACGCCAATACCCAGGCGGGGCAGCTGGTCCTTAGCCAGCTCGTGGGCTGTCCGCTCGGCGGCGGCATCGTGGGCTGGCTGCTCGACCGTTGGTTGGGCACTCGGCCATGGCTGTTGTTGGTGATGCTGTTCCTCGGTTTCGCGGTCGGCGTCTGGAACGTCATTCGGATTTCAAACGAGGCTTCGAGGAAAGCTCGGGGCGAGCAGGAATAAGGGTTCAAAGTGGCGGCCGAAGGAAAAATCGACCCGATGCACCAGTTCGTGATCGAGCCGATCTTCGGATCGTTCGGTCACAACAACCCTTTCGTATTCACCAACAGCGCGCTGTGGACGCTGGTCGTACTCGCAACGATCTGGCTGTTCATGTTCGGGGGCATGAAGCGCGAGCTGATCCCCGGCCGCTGGCAGGTGGCCGTCGAAGGCCTGATCGCCTTCGTCGACGACATGGTGAACGTTAGCATCGGGCCCGAAGGGAAGAAGTTCGTTCCCTGGGTGTTCACCGCCTTCGTTTTCCTGTTGTTCGCTAACCTCATCGGCAACATGCCGCTCGGCATTTACGCGCCGCTGCACCCGTTCACCGTGACGGCACAGTTCACCTTCACGGGGGTCATGTCGCTGATCACCTTCGCGATCGTGCTGGGGGTCGGCTTCTGGAAGCACGGCCTGCACTTCCTGACCTTGTTCGTGCCGAAAGATGCGCCGCTGATCTTCAAGTTCGTCATCGCGCCGATCGAGCTCATCAGTTTCCTCGTCCGCCCGTTCAGCCTCGGCTTGCGGCCGTTCATTGCCATGTTCGCCGGCCACGTGCTGCTCGATGTCTTCGGCAATTTCGTGGTCCAGTCGCTGAACGCCCACAGCGCCGGCGGAATCGGCATCTGGCTGCTCTCGATGGCCTTCATCATGTTCGTGAGCATGATCGAGCTGCTGGTCGCGGCGATCCAGGCCTACGTCTTCGCAATCCTCACCTCGCTGTACATCGGCGAGGCGGTCAACCTTCACTAACCCAGCAGTTCTTCAAAGGAGTTCAATCATGGATGTCGCTTCCGCAAAGCTTATCGGCGCCGGTCTTGCCGCGATTGGTGTCGGCGCCGCCGCAGCGGGCGTCGGCTATGTGTTCGGATCGTTTCTCAACAGCGCGATCCGCAACCCTGCAGCGTCGGACGGCCAGCAGGGCCGCCTCTACATCGGCTTCGCCGCCGCCGAGCTTCTCGGCCTGATGGCGTTCGCCGTCGCGATGCTGATCCTGTTTGCGTTCTAAGCTGAACAATAAGCGGGGTTAGTCCCGGGAGCATTCGATGCCTCAGCTTTCGCAGCTTTCCCAAGTCTATCTCTCGCAGCTCCTGTGGCTGGCGATTGCGCTTGGCTTCATCTTCTTCGTGATTGCTCGCGGGATGGTGCCGAAGATCCAGGCCACCGTGGACGCGCGCGAGCAGCGGATTTCCGGTGATCTCGAGGCCGCGCAGAAGGCGCGCGCAGCCGCCGACGAGACCGAGGCCGCGTGGCGCGAACGGATGGACGCGGCGCGGTCGGAAGCTGCGCGCATCGCCCAGGAAGCGAAGGCCGAAAGCGGCCGCGATACCGAGGCGAAGGTCAAGGCCGCGGCTGACAAGCTGAACGGCAAGGTCGAGGCGGCCCAAGGCTCGATCCGAGATGCGCTTGCCGCGGCACGCGCGGAGATCGAATCCGTCGCTGCCGAAGCAACGCAGGAAATGCTCCAGCGGGTCGCCGGCCTCACCGTCGACAAGAAGGAGGCCGCAGCAGCGGTGAAGGCGGAGCTCAATGTCTAGCGTGCTGTTGATCGCCGCCATCGCAGAGGCTCCCGAAGCCGCCGAGCCGACCGCATTTTCGCTCAACCCGGGTGCGTGGGTGGCGCTCGCGGTGATCGTGGTTTTCGCTCTACTCATCTGGAAAAAGGTGCCGGGGGCCGTCGGCCGCGCGCTCGACAGCAAGATCGCGCTCATCCGCGATCAGCTGGCGGAGGCGGAGGCACTGCGCAAGGAAGCCGAGGCGCTGAAGGCCGAATATGAGGCCAAGTCGGCTTCCGCCGACAAGGATCGCGAAGCGCTGCTCGAGCGGGCGAAACACGAGGCGCAGGAGATCGTCGCGAAGGCGAAGAGCGATTCCGAAGCGCTGATCGCGCGTCGCACCCGTATGGCCGAGGATAAAATCGCCGCCGAGGAACGCGCCGCGATCGAGCAGCTGCGCTCAGCCGCGGCCGATGCGGCTACGAAGGCCGCTGCGAAGATCATCGCCGAGCGGCACGACGCCGCGACCGACGCCAAGCTGGTCGACCAGGCGATCAGGGAAATCGCCGGCCGCTAGTTACTGCCGGTGGCGGCCGCCGCGCTCACTGACGCCTTCGAGGGCTTCGGCGGCTGAGTCTTCATCCCCGTCGCGGCTGAGGTCGCCGAGGCTGACGATCCCGCACAGACGCTCGTCCGCGTCGATGACCGGAAGCCGGCGCACCTGCGCCTTGCTCATCTTGCTTGCAATATCATCGACATTGTCGTCGGTCCTCGCGCAGATCACGTCGTCGGTCATCAGCTCGCGAACGGGCGTGTCGGGGCCATAGCCCTTGGCGACACCGCGCACCGCGATGTCGCGATCCGTAATCATGCCGATCAGCCGCTCGCCATCGGTCACCGGGATCGATCCGGCATCCGCGCTCAGCATGAACGAGGCCGCTTGCTGGACGGGCTGGTCGGGACGCACCGTCTGGACGTCGCGCGTCATCACTTCGCTGACTTTCATCTTTCCTCTCCTCATGGGAATCCGTGCTTGAAACGAATGGCCGGAGAGCGCCGTTCCGGACGTTACGGAACGTTCTCGGTCAGGAGGTCATAGGTCGCGACCAGCTCATCGCGCTGGTTGAAGACCTCGACGGCCCAGCGGACCTGCCCGGTTTCTTCCGACTTGATCGACTTTGCCCGGACGGCCAGCTCCACGCGAATCGAATCGCCCGGATAGACGGGCGTCAGGAACCGCAGATTCTCGAGCCCCGTGTTGGCGAGCACCGGCCCGGGATCGGGATCGACGAACAGCCCGGCGGCGAAGCTCAGCAGCAAATAGCCGTGGGCGACGCGTCCTTCGAAGATCGGCGAGGCCTTGGCCGCCTCCTCGTCCATGTGGGCGTAGAATTTGTCACCGGTGAACTCGGCGAAATGCTCGATATCCTCGAGCGTGATCGTGCGGCTTGGTGTCTCCCACGTGTCGCCGACGTGAAGCTCGCTCGTTCTCAAGCGGAATGGGTGCGCTTTGATGACGCGCTTGGGCGCGCCCGGCACATATTGCTCAGTGATCGCGGCGATCATCGTCGGCGTGGACTGTAGGGCGGTGCGCTGCATGTAGTGCTTGACGCCTCGAACCCCGCCCATTTCCTCGCTGCCCCCCGCCCGGCCGGGGCCGCCGTGGACAAGCACCGGAAGTGGTGAACCGTGGCCGGTCGATTCCGCCGCATTGTCGCGGTTCAGGACGAGCATTCGGCCATGATAAGCGGCGGCTCCCTGCACGAATTCGCGCGCGGCTTCGGGCGAATGCGTAAACATCGACAGCACGAGGCTGCCGCGCCCGCGGTTCGCGAGCGCGATCGCATCGCCAATGTCCTTGTACGGCATGATCGTCGAGACCGGCCCGAACGGCTCGCAGTCGTGGACGGCGGAGGTTTGCCACGGATCGTCCGTTCGCAGCAGGACAGGCGGGAGAAAGGCGCCGCCCCGGACAGGCGGCTGCGCGTCTGGGTCACCGGCGACGATGCGTGCTCCCGCGGCCTCCAACTCGCGGATGCGGGCGCGAACATCGTCGCGCTGGCTCAGACTGACGAGCGCGCCCATGCGTGTCTCCTCGGCGCGCGGGTCGCCGACCTTCGTCTTGGCGAGCCGCTCCGCCAGCGCCTGCTCGACCGCGTCGAGATATTGCGCAGGAGCCATGGCGCGGCGGATCGCCGTACATTTCTGGCCCGCCTTGACCGTCATCTCGGTCGCGACCTCCTTCACGAACAGGTCGAACTCGGGCGTGCCTGGCGCACCGTCGGGGCCGAGAAGCGAGGCGTTGAGGCTGTCCTGCTCGGCGACGAAGCGAACGGACTCGCGAACGACGGTCGGATGCGACTTCAGTTTGAGCGCAGTGTGCGCGGAACCCGTGAAGCTGACGACGTCCTGGCCGGTCAGGTGATCGAACAAATCGCCGACACCGCCGACGATCAGCTGGATCGCCCCTGGCGGAAGGATGTTGGCATCGATCATCGCCCGAAATGCCGCCTCGGCCAGATAAGCGGTGGCCGAAGCGGGCTTCACGATCGCCGGGACACCCGCGAGCAAGGTCGGCGCGAGCTTCTCCAACATGCCCCAGACCGGGAAGTTGAAGGCGTTGATGTGCACCGCCGCGCCCTGCAGCGGCGTGTAAATATGTTGGCCGACGAACGTGCCGTTCTTCGAAAGCGGTTCGAGCTGGCCGTCGAGCAGCACGTGCGCGTCGGGAAGCTCGCGCCGGCCCTTGGACGAGAAGGAGAAGAGCGTGCCGGCGCCGCCCTCGATGTCGATCCAGCCGTCC
>DATCJM010000210.1:0-9665 GCA_036562805.1 Sphingomicrobium sp. | reverse complement strand
CCATTAGCTCCTGCGCCGCTTCGAGCGCGACGCCGACGCCGATCGAATAAGTGACGATTGTGACGTCCTTGCCGGGCCGAACGATCCGCGCCTTGCCGATCGGGAGCACATAATCGTCCATCTGCGGCACATCGAAATGCTGTCCGTAAAGCAGCTCGTTCTCGAGGAAGACCACGGGGTCTGGGCTTCGGATCGCGGCCTTGAGCAGGCCCTTGGCGTCCGCCGCGCTGTACGGGCAGATCACGATCAGACCCGGCACGTGCGCATACCAGCTCGCGTAATTCTGGCTATGCTGCGCGGCCACGCGCGCTGCGGCGCCATTGGGCCCGCGAAAGACGACCGGACAGCGCATCTGTCCGCCGGACATGTAATTGGTCTTCGCCGCCGAATTGATGATGTGGTCAATCGCCTGCATCGCGAAATTGAAGGTCATGAATTCGACGATCGGTCGAAGCCCGCCCATCGCGGCGCCCGTACCGAGCCCGGCAAAGCCATATTCGGTGATCGGCGTATCGACGACGCGCCTCGGCCCGAACTCGTCGAGCAGGCCCTGCGTCACTTTGTAGGCGCCCTGATATTCGGCGACTTCCTCGCCCATCACTAACACGCGCTCGTCGGATCGCATTTCCTCGGCCATCGCATCGCGGAGCGCCTCGCGGACGGTCATGCTGACGAGCGGCGTCCCTTCCGGAACCTCGGGCTCGTCGTGCGTCGCGGCGACATCGGCGACGAGGTCGCGCGCGGCCGTCTCGAACACATGCGGCGTCGGCGTCGCTTCGTCCTGCTGCGACGCAGGTTCGGGTACTGACGGAGTCTCAGTGGATGCCGGTTTGGGCTGCTCCCTGGTGTCGGAAACCGGTTCTGCGGCTGGCGCGCTGACCTGTTCTCCGTCGCCGGCGAGGATTGCGATCGGCTGGCCGACCTTCACCCCGTCGGTCCCTTCGGGCACGAGGATCTTCGCCAGCTTGCCCTCGTCGACAGCCTCGAACTCCATGGTCGCCTTGTCCGTCTCGATCTCGGCCAGAATGTCGCCCGATTTGACGTCATCGCCCTCCTTGACCAGCCATTTCGCGAGCGTCCCTTCCTCCATCGTCGGCGAAAGGGCCGGCATCTTCAGCTCGATCGCCATCAGTAGCTCTCCACCAGCACGTCGGTGTACAGCTCGGATGGCTGAGGCTCGGGTGCATCCTCGGCGAACTTCGCAGCGCCGACGACGATGTCCTTGATCTCCTTGTCGATCGCCTTCAGCTCCTCTTCCTTGACGCCCATGCCCAAGAGATCGCGCTCGGCGTGGCTGATCGGGTCGCGATGCTCGCGCACGCCCTGCACTTCCTCACGCGTCCGGTACTTGGCTGGGTCGGACATCGAGTGGCCGCGGTAGCGGTAGGTCAGAAATTCGATAATGATCGGGCCCTTGCCGCTCCGCGTCCATTCGAGCGCGACGTCGGCCGCGCCGCGGACGGCGAGCACGTCCATGCCGTCGACCTGCAGCCCCGGGATCCGGTGACTCTCGCCACGGCGATACAGCATCGGCTCCGATGACGAGCGCTTGATGCTCGTCCCCATCGCATATTGATTGTTCTCGATCGCATAGATGACCGGCAGGTCCCACAGCTTGGCCATGTTGAACGCCTCGTAGACCTGGCCCTGGTTGACCGCTCCGTCGCCGAGGTACGTCAGGCAAACGCCTCCATCCCCAACATATTTATGCTTGAATGCGAGTCCGGTGCCGAGGGGCACTTGGGCTCCGACGATGCCGTGGCCGCCGTAGAAACCATGGTCGACGCTGAACATGTGCATCGAGCCGCCCTTGCCCTTCGAAATGCCGGCTTCCCGTCCTGTCAGCTCGGCCATGATCACCTTGGGATCGATGCCGTAGGCGAGCATGTGGCCGTGGTCGCGATAACCCGTGATCACGCTGTCCTTGCCCACGGTCATTGCCGACTGGAGCCCGACCGCAACCGCCTCCTGGCCGATGTAGAGGTGGCAGAAACCGCCGATCAGCCCGAGCCCGTAGAGCTGCCCGGCCCGCTCCTCGAAGCGACGAATGAGGAGCATCTCGCGGTAGAGCTTGAGGAGATCGTCCTTGGACGCCTTGTAGCGCTTGGGCTGCGGCGGCCGCGGAATATCGTTGGCGTCGGTTTCGGGAACGGCGGCTTTCTTCGCGGAACGCGCCACGGCACTCTCTCTCATGACTGAAGTACCGCGGCCTATAAGAGGCGGCACGGCAAGCGGCAACCAGTGGTCAGTTCAGCGGGACGATGACCTCGTCGGGCCTGACGAGCCCAAGTTGCTTGCGCACCAGCTCGTCCGCGATGTCGGGGTCGGCCTTGCGCGGATCGAGCAGGTCCGAGCGATGCTTGAGCGCGGCGCGCTCCTGCTCGAGCTGGGCAAGCTCTGCCTGCCGTTGTTGAAGCGCGCGGTGATAGCCGCCCCAGGCGAGGATCCCGTTCGGTCCGGCGATCGCATGCCCGGCGAAGGTGCCGACGACGATCAGCGCAAGCGCCGGCGCTGCCGCCCTGCGGATCAATCCGAAACTGCGCGAAGCACCCCCCATGACGTCATGAAAGAATCACGACGGAGTCAGACATGCAAGTGAAAAGAATGATTTGGTGGATAGTTTGAGGATAAAGTTGTGGATCAGCCCGGGCGATAGGCCTTCAGTACCGCGCGGCCGCCATACCGCGCCATGTCGTCCAACTCCTCCTCGATCCGGAGCAGCTGATTGTATTTCGCTGTGCGGTCTGACCGCGCGAGGCTGCCTGTCTTGATCTGCCCGCACGCCAGTGCAACCGCGAGGTCGGCGATGGTGGAATCCTCGGTCTCGCCCGAGCGGTGCGACATCACCGCCGTATAGCCGTTCGTCTGGGCAAGCTTCACCGCGTCGATCGTCTCGGTGAGACTGCCGATCTGGTTGACCTTGATCAGGATCGAATTGGCGATCCCGTGGTCGATGCCCCACTGCAGCCGCTTCACATTGGTGACGAACGCGTCATCGCCGACCAGCTGCACTCGGTTGCCGAGCTTCTCGGTCAGCATCTTCCAGCCGTCCGCGTCGTCTTCGGCCATTCCGTCCTCGATCGAGGCGATCGGGTAGTCGGAGGCGAGCGACACGTAATAATCCGCCATCTCGGCGGGCGTCAGGCTCTTTCCCTCGCCGGCAATCTCGTAACGGCCGTCCTTGAAGAACTCGCTCGCCGCCGGGTCCATTGCAAGAAGCACGTCGTCGCCGGCCTTGTACCCCGCTTGCCCGACTGCCTCGATGATGAACTCGATCGCTTCGCGTGGCGTGCTGATCGCAGGGGCGAAGCCACCCTCGTCGCCCACTGCGGTCGAAAGGCCCGCCGAATGGAGCTTGCTTTTCAGGGCGTGGAAAATCTCCGCGCCGCAGCGCAGTCCCTCGGCGAAGTCCGCCGCTCCCACCGGCATGACCATGAATTCCTGGAAGTCGAGCTTGTTGTCGGCATGCGCGCCGCCGTTGAGGATATTCATCATCGGCACCGGGAGCAGGTTCGCGTCGATGCCTCCGACATAGCGGTAGAGCGGAAGCCCGAGCGCGTCCGCTGCGGCCTTCGCTGTGGCGAGGCTAACACCCAGGATCGCATTCGCGCCGAGCCGCCCCTTGTTCTCGGTCCCGTCGAGCGCGATCATCTCGGCATCAATCGCCGCTTGGTCGACAGCATCCATGCCGATGACCGCCTCGGCGATCTCCCCATTCACGGATTGGACGGCCTTCGAAACGCCCTTACCGCCCCAGCGGCTCTTGTCGCCGTCCCTCAGCTCGACGGCCTCATGCGCACCCGTCGACGCGCCGGACGGAACCGCTGCCCGGCCCATGCTGCCGTCTTCGAGCGTGACGTCCACCTCGACCGTCGGATTGCCCCGGCTGTCGAGGATCTGGCGGGCGTGGACGTCGACAATCGCAGTCATGGCTTTCCTTCTTGCGCAGGCGTAACAATATTGGCTTGTGCGAGCGGCTATAGGCCGAGCGGCGGACCGTGCAACTTTCCCCGCCGCCGACCGGAACGCCTCGCCCGGCTCCAGTGTTGGACCCGGCAAAGGAGGACGCGATGGCTGACCAACGAACTGCTGACTTGCCCGAAGGAACCGACACGGTGGTCGAAGGCGCCAGCATCGGCGCAATCGACACCAATCCGGCTGGCGAGGACCAGGGCGGACAAACGATCACAATCGACGATACTGCGCTTGTGGAGGAGAAGAGCATGGCTGCGCCGAAGAGCGAAGCTGAGCGGCCGATCATCGGCAGCGGCAGTGCCGAGGGCGGCATCGCCGAACGTTTCCGCAGCGGCCGCGAGAAGCTCGCAAGCCAGGCCGGCGACAAGGCCCGCGGCTTTGTCACTCAGGGTCTCGAAAGGACGTCCGAAGCTCTGGCGAATGTCGCCAAGATGGTCGGCGATACCGCCTCTGGGATCGATGAGCGGCTCGGCGAAGATTATGGCGATTATGCGCGGCGTGCCGCCGGATCGATCGAGAATGTGGCCAACACCATTGCCGAAAAGGATCCCGACGAGCTGATCGAGGACACGCGCAACTTCGTTCGAAGCAGTCCTGGGATCGCGCTCGCGGGCGCGGCCGTCGTCGGCTTCGTCGTCGCCCGGCTGCTCAAGACCGGTCTCGCCAGCGGCAGCGAGGACGATCGCGACTGATGCTCAAGCCCGTCGAGCCCGCGCAACGGCCCGAACGCCCGATCGGCGACCTCGTCCATGAGCTGGTCGAGGAGGGCAAGGCTTATGCGCGGGCAGAGGCGGGTCTCGCCAAAGCGATCGCAACCGCCAAGGCCAAGGCGCTCGCATTGCCGGCGGGGCTTCTTGTCGCTGCGCTGCTCATCGGCATGGCGGCGGTCAATGCGCTTGCCGTCGGCGTCGTAATGGCGCTCGCCAAGTTCCTCGGCCCACTGCTGGCGGGCGTTGCCGGGCTCGTCATCTTCGCGTCGATAGCCGGCGCGCTCGCCTGGTACGCGATCGAACGCGTGAGGCGGGCGCTATGACCGAAGCTCCGGAGGTTGCCGCTGCACGCGTCGAGGTCGAGCGCAGGCGTTCGCGATTAATGGCGACCGCGCATGAGCTTCAGGAACGGCTTAGCCCCGGGACCCTGGCAAAGGGAGCCTGGCAGGGCGCCAAGGAAAAAGGCGCTGACCTTGCCGAAGATGCGGTTGACGCCGTTCGCGCGCGGCCGCTTGCCGCCACGGGCGTGGTGGCCGCGATCACGATGTTCCTCGCCCGGGAGCCGCTGATCGGCCTCGCAGGAAAAATCGTCGGCGGGAGCAAGGACAAGAAATCGAGGCGCCGACCGGCGCGCAAGAAAGAGACCAAGGAGTCAGTCGAATGACCGATCAGGCGACGAACACCGATACCGAGGACAGCGGCGCGCGCGTGCGTGCGATCGAGGCCTATCAAAGCGCGACCGACACGCTCGGCCAGGCACCCTTGTTGGCTTTGGCCGGCGGCCTCGCGGCGGGTGCCCTCATCGCCGCGTTGCTGCCGCGAACGGAGGCCGAGACCCGCATGATCCGGCCGACGGCTCGGCGCGTGAAGGGTACGGCGCGCGCGGCGTTTGGAGCGGCGCGGGACACAGGATCGCAACGGCTCGATGAGCTTGGGCTCAACCGCCGGAAAGGCGAGGACACGATCCGCAGCCTGCTCGATGGGCTTACCGACGTCGCGAAGGCTTCCGCCAACGCCGCGCTCGACGCTGCCCGCAATGTCGACAAAGGCTGACGCGACGGCTCAAATCGGTTAGCGCAAGGCGATGAGCAAGCTTCACCTTGTGTTCGGCGGGCGCGTCAACGACCCACGCACGCTCGACTTCGACCTCAATACGGTCGAGGTGGTGGGCATCTACGACAGCTATGCAGCCGCGGAAGACGCATGGCGCGGCGCGGCGCAGCGTACGGTCGACGACGCCGAGATGAAATATGTCGTCGTCCACCTCCATCGGCTGCTCGAACCCGACATGGAGGGCAGCATCGCCGGCATCGCGCGTCCTAAGGCTCCGGCGGGCTAAGCCTTACGATACCGCCACAAGAGGAGTGGCCGCTGCAGCAGCAGGCCCGCCGCAAATCCACCAACGTGCGCCGGTGTCGCGAGGAGATAGCCTTGGCCGCCGGCCAGCCATCCCATCATCACCTGCAGCACGACCCAGGCAATCATCAGCCAGAGTACGTTGACCCAACGGTTGATCCTGGGCGAGCTGCTAATTCGCTTCGCACGCCCGAAGCTCAGGGCGAACGCCCCGATCACTGCGCTGATCGCTCCGCTGGCGCCGACCATCGGCACCGCGCCCATCGGATCCAGCGCCCATTGGGCGATCGCCGACGCATAGGCGCCGATCAGGTAGAGGACGATAATTCCGGTTCGTCCAAGTACGCGCTCCACCGCTGCGCCGCACCAGACGAAGACCAGAAGGTTCAAGCCAAGGTGGACGAGCCCGGCATGCACCAGCGTCGCCGTCAGCGGCGTGACGATCGTCGGGACGGCGGCCCATGGAACCTCGACGCCGCTCAAACGCGCGGGGACGAACCCCATGGAAAGCGCCGCCTGCTCGGACTTGCCGATCGTGGCGGCGATCAGCCACGCTAGCGCAGTGACCGCCGCGATGACGTTCGTAGCGCTGCGGGCGAAGCGATTCACGCGATCGCTCAGATGAACTCGATCTTCTTGATCTCGTAATAACGGTCGCCCGAGGGCGTGGAGACCTCGACCTCCTCGCCCACCTGGCGTCCGATGAGCGCACGGCCGAGCGGCGAATTGTAGCTGATGCGGCCCTGGTTGGCGTCCGCCTCGACCTGCCCGACGAGCTGGTACTTCACCTTCTTGTCCTCCTCGTCGAGCAGCGTGACGGTCGCGCCGAACACGACCTTGTCGCCCGACAGCGACTTGGGGTCGATGACCATCGCGCGGCTGAGCCGGTCCTCGAGGTCGGCGATCGTCGCCTCGATGTGCCCCTGCCGCTCCTTCGCGGCATGATATTCGGCATTTTCGCTGAGATCGCCGTGCGCGCGTGCCGCTTCGATCGCCTCTACGATCTCCGGCCGCTCCATCTTCAGCCGCTTGAGCTCGTCGTTGAGCTTGCGGTGGCCCTCCTCGAGCATCGGCACTTTTTCCGCAGTCGCCATCGTGAAAACCCTTTTCAAAACCCTGCCCCGGCGTGCCGCGAAGCCCGCATCAGGAGGCAGATTGTCGGTGAGCTCGTTCTAGGAGGCGGAATAATAGGATTGGAGCGAGGCGACTTCAAGCGCGTGTCCGCGCGCCGCCTCGATCGCCCGTGCCGCAGCAAGGCTCGCGGCCGCGGTCGTGAAGTAGGGAACCTTGCGCTGTAGCGAGGTGGCGCGGATCGAATGGCTGTCCTTGAGCGACTGCCAGCCCTCGGTCGTGTTGAAGACGATGGCGACGTCCCCATCGAGGAGCTTGTCGACGATGTGCGGCCGCCCTTGCGCCACCTTGTTCACCGTCTCGACTGGCAGCCCTTTCGCCTGGAGATGGGCTGCGGTGCCGCCGGTCGCGATGATCGAGAAACCGAGATCGACCATCTTCTCGACGGCCGGCACGATATTGTCCTTGTCGGCGTCCTTGACCGACACGAACGCCGTTCCCGACTGCGGCAGGATCATTCCCGCACCGAGCATCGCCTTGGCGAAGGCGATGTCGAAATCCGTATCGATTCCCATCACTTCACCGGTACTCTTCATTTCCGGTCCGAGGACGGGATCGGTACCCGGGAAGCGCGCGAACGGGAAGACCGGCCCCTTGACGGCGATATAGTCCAGATCCCGCGCAATCGCTCCGAGGTTGGCGAGCGCTTCGCCGGCCATGACGCGGGCGGCATATTTGGCGACGGGTTTGCCGATCGCCTTGGCGACGAACGGGACAGTGCGGCTCGCGCGCGGGTTGACCTCGATCAGGTAGACCTCGCCGTCCTTGACTGCGAACTGGACGTTCATCAGCCCGCGGACCTTCAGCGCCAGGGCAAGCGAACGCGTCTGCCGCTCGATCTCGGCGACGATCGCGGGGTCGAGGCTGTGCGCCGGGATCGAGCAGGCGCTGTCGCCCGAGTGCACGCCCGCCTCCTCGATATGCTGGAGCACGCCGCACACGGTCACGTCCGTTCCGTCGCAGATCGCATCGACGTCGACTTCGATCGCGTCGCGCAGATAGCGATCGATCAGCACCGGGCTCCGGCCCGATACCTGCACGGCGGTCGCGATATAATGGTCGAGCTGCTGCGGACCGTCGACGATCTCCATCCCCCGCCCGCCCAGCACGTATGACGGCCGCAGGAGCACCGGATAGCCGATCCGTTCCGCCACCCGGAGCGCCTCGTCGCGGCTGCGCGCGATGCCGTTGGCCGGCTGCTTGAGGTTCAGCCGCTGCACTAGCTCGGCGAAGCGCTCGCGATCCTCGGCGAGGTCGATGCTATCGGGCGAGGTTCCGAGGATCGGAACGCCAGCCGCCTGCAGCTCTGCGGCGAGCTTGAGCGGCGTCTGCCCGCCGAGCTGGACGATGACGCCGAGCAATTCACCCTTCTCCTGTTCGCGCCGGACGATCTCGAGCACGTCCTCGGCGGTCAGCGGTTCGAAATAGAGGCGGTCGGACGTGTCGGGGTCGGTCGAAACCGTCTCTGGATTGCAGTTGACCATGATGACTTCGTAGCCCGCGCCGCTCTGCCCGTTTCGGTCGCGGCCGAGCGCGAAGGCGGCGTGGCAGCAGCAATAATCGAACTCGATCCCCTGGCCGATCCGGTTCGGTCCGCCGCCGAGAATCATTACCTTGCGCCGGTCGGAGACGTCGGCCTCGTCGACCGGCTCGCCGAACAAGGGCGCTTCGTAGGTCGAATAGAGATACGGCGTCGCGGCATCGAACTCCGCCGCGCAGCTGTCGATGCGCTTGAACACAGGCCGCACGCCGAGCCGGAGCCGGTGCTCGCGAACCTCGGCTTCGGTGATCCCGCCGGTCATCCCGCGAACCGCGCTGTGGACGGTTCCGGAGCCGCCGGCCGCAACCGCCTCGCCCATCTCGCGATCGAGGTGCGCGGAGCGCAGCGCCAGCACCGCCAGCCGCGCATCCGAAAAGCCCATCGCCTTGAGCCGGCGCATGCCGCGCGCATCGCTCGGAAGTCCGTTCACGCGGACCTCTTCCTCGGCGTGAACGATCTCCTCCAACCGCCTCAAAAACCATGGATCGAAGCCGGCGATCTCGTTGATCCGCTCGACGGTGAAGCCCTGCCGAAGCGCCTCGGCAGCCACGAGGAGCCGGTCGGGGGTTGGCCGCGCCAGCGCGCTTTCGATCGTCGCCGGGTCGGCATCTTCGAGCTCGCGCACCCGGTCGAGCCCCGTCAGCCCAGTCTCGAGGCCGCGCAACGCCTTCTGCAGGCTCTCCGGAAAGCTGCGCCCGATCGCCATCACTTCGCCCACCGACTTCATCGACGTCGACAACAGCGGCTGCGCACCCTTGAACTTCTCGAAAGCAAAGCGCGGGATCTTGGTCACCACATAATCGATCGTCGGTTCGAAGCTCGCCGGCGTCGCGCCGCCGGTGATGTCGTTGGCGATCTCGTCGAGCGTGTAGCCGACCGCCAGTCGCGCCGCGACCTTGGCGATCGGAAAGCCCGTCGCCTTCGACGCCAGCGCGGAGGAGCGCGATACGCGC
>DATCJM010000157.1:0-4626 GCA_036562805.1 Sphingomicrobium sp. | reverse complement strand
GAGGAGCATCTGTCGAACGAGCAGCTGATCCGCGAGAAATATCAGGGGATCCGGCCGGCGCCCGGATATCCCGCCTGCCCGGACCACAGCCTCAAACCGATCCTGTTCGATTTGCTGTGCGGCAATCCCGGCGAAGTGACGCTGACCGAGAATTTCGCGATGCTTCCAACCTCCGCTGTCTCGGGCTTCTATTTCGGCCATCGCGACAGCCAGTATTTCGGAGTCGCGCGCATCGGCCGCGACCAGCTCGACGATTATGCCGGTCGCCGCGGCGTCTCGGTCGAGCAGGCGGAGCGGTGGCTCAGGCCGAATTTGGATTGAACCATAGCCACCCTTCCGCCCACAGCCGAACAACCATGCTCCGCCGGTTCCTGATTCTCTTCGTTCTGTTGCTCGTGCCCGCGCTCGGTGAAGCGCGGGGCATTGAGCCGCAGCTTGTCGCGGAAGGGCCCGCACCGGCGGGCGGTCAGGTCGAGCTCGCGATCCACATGCGCCCTGCGCCTGGATGGCATGGCTATTGGGTGAACCCGGGAGATGCCGGGCTGCCCATGGACGTCCAGTGGAAGCTGCCGAATGGCTTCGCCGTCGGGGCGTTGCGGTACCCGGTCCCGACCCGGCTCGAGATCGCGAACCTCATGAATTACGTGTTCGAGCGGGATTATGCGGTGCTCGTGCGCCTGAAGGTCCCGGCCGCTGCGCAAGGCGTGATCCCGGTGCGCGCGCACGCCCGCTGGCTTGCCTGCACCGACAAGGTCTGCGTTCCCGAACAGGGGGACCTTTCGCTCGACGTTCCCGTCGGCAACGGCACGCCTAACCGCGCCCAGTTCGACGCGTGGCGGCAGGCGCTGCCCCAGCCGATTCCAACCATCGGTCATTTCGAGTCCGCTGGTGGCAAGCTCCGTGTCGCCATCGCGCTGCCCGCGAGCATCAAGGTCGACAATCCCTACGTTTTCCCGCTGACCGACGGACCGGTCGATTATGACGCGAAGCAGGACTTTCGCCGGTCGGGCGACCTCCTCATCGCGGAACTCGCGCAAAAAGCGGCGCCGGCTAAGCAATTCTCGGGCGTGATCGCGATCGGCAATGGACGCGGCCTCCAGTTCAATGCGGTTCCCGGGCCCGTCCCGGCCGGAACGCCGATCGGCGGCCTTGGCTGGAGCGCGGTCCTGTGGGCGGTGCTCGCCGCCATCGCGGGCGGAATCCTGCTCAACCTGATGCCGTGCGTCTTCCCGATCCTGGCGCTCAAGGCGCTGCACATTTCGCGCGCAGGCGGCGAAGCCTCAGAGGCGCGGTCGGATGCACTGGCTTATACGGCCGGCACGATCGTCGGCACAGGAGCGCTCGGGGCCGTCTTGCTGGCGATCCGGGCCGCGGGTGCGGAGGCGGGCTGGGCCTTCCAGCTACAGGACCCCCGCACCATCATGCTCTTGCTCCTGCTCGCGGTCGCGATCACCGCCAACCTCATCGGGCTGTTCGAGCTTCCCGTGCTCGGCGGCGCGGCAAGGCCGGCGGGAAGCTTCGGGACCGGCGCGCTCGCGGCGTTCGTGGCCACGCCCTGTGCGGGACCATTCCTCGGCGCGGCGCTGGGAACAGCGCTACTCCTTCCACTCGCAGGATCGGTGCTGGTCTTCGCGGCGCTCGGTCTGGGGCTGGCCCTGCCATTCATTGCGATCGCCTTCGTTCCGGCGCTCCGCAAGCGTCTGCCGAAGCCGGGTCCGTGGATGCGCCGCCTGCAGCGTTTCCTCGCGATCCCGATGGGCGCGACTGCGCTTGGCGCGCTTTGGCTGCTCAATCGCCTCGCCGGCGAGCAGGCGCTTTTGATCGGCGCCGCGATCAGCATGGGCGTGCTATTCGCTGCTTATGAGGCTGGTCGCCTCCAGCGCCGCAACAAGAGCGGCGCGTGGGGCGGCGCGGTAGCCGCGATTGCGCTGGCCGTCGCCGGCATTTGGCTGATGCCTGAGCATGCCTCGCCGGCGCACCAGCTTGCCGGCGCCGAGACGTGGAGCGAAGCGCGCGTCGCAAGCTACGTCCAGCAGCGGCACCCGGTGTTCGTCTATTTCACCGCCGACTGGTGTCTTAGCTGCAAGGTCAACGAAGCAACCTCGATCGACCGGGACGAGGTCCGCGACGCCTTCCGCAAGGCCGGCGTGAAAGTGCTCGCCGGCGACTGGACCAACGGCGATCCGACGATCACGCGGTTCCTGGAAAGCCAGGGTCGCGCGGGGGTGCCCTTCTATCTTTGGTACGCGCCCGGAAAGCCGCCCGAGGCGCTGCCGCAGGTGCTGACGCCCGCGATGCTCATCTCCCGCGCTCGGTCGAGCTAGCGGCCGGCGCTCGGCTGTAGAGCTTCTTCCCGCCGACCCAGGTCTCGAGGACTTGTGTCCGATAGAGATCGGGCACCGTCGCCGTGCTGATGTCGCGGTCGAGGATCACGAAATCCGCCCACTTGCCCGGATCGAGCGCACCGATCCTGTCCTCGGCGAATCCGGCGTAAGCCGCGCCGCGCGTATAGGCATGGAGCGCTTCGCTGAACGAGATGCGCTCGTTCGGGAGCCACCCGCCCGGCGGCTGGCCGTTGATGTCCTGCCGGCTGATTGCGGCGGCCAGGCCGGGAAACGGATTGGGCGATTCCACCGGAAAGTCCGTGCCGAACGCAAGCTTCGCGCCGGTGTTGAGCATCGACTTCCACGCATAGGCGCACTTCAGCCGGTCGAGCCCGACCCTTTTCTCGGCCATCAGCCGGTCGCTCGTCTGGTGCGTCGGCTGCATGGAGGCGATCATGTGGCCGCGGCCGATGCGCGGAAGGTCGGCGCAATCGACGATCTGCGTGTGCTCGATGCGCCAGCGCCGGTTCGGCCCGTATTTGCTGTCCAGCCATTCATAGGTGCTGATCACCTGCGCATTCGCGGCGTCGCCGATCGCGTGGGTCGCGATCTGGAAGCCGGCCGCGGCCGCCGTGTCGGCCATGGAACGCAGCTCGGCGTCGGTGTGCAACCTGTTGCCTGTCGTATTCGGCTGGTCCGAATAGGGTTGCTTCATCCACGCGCCGCGCGAGCCGAGCGCACCGTCCGCGTAGAATTTGATCCCGACCATGCGCAGGCGGTCGCTGTAAAGCCACCGCGTCGGATGCGGCGCTTCCTTCAGCAGGTTGAGCTCGTCGGCATAGACCATGAAGCGGACATTCAGTCGGCCGGCGTCGCCCGCCCGTTTCATCGCCAGCCAGTCGCCCAGCGCGGTGCTCATCGAGCCAACGCCGGTGACGCCGAAGCCCAGCAATATGTCCTGCGCCTTGGCCAGTTGCCGGTCGAGATCGGCGTCGGTCGGGGCCGGAACTGCGCGGTTGATCAGCTCCTTCGCATTGTCGACGAACAGCCCGTTCTCGATCTCGCCACCAGCGGGCGCGGGCGTTTGCGGCGTGACTCCGGCAGCCCTCATCGCCGCGCTGTTGGCGACGAGCGCATGGCCATCGACCCGGCCGAGGACGACAGGCCGGTCGGATACGACGGCATCGATGTCTGCGGCGGTCGGGAAGCGCTTGTCGGGCCAAAGCTCCTGGTTCCATCCTGCGCCGAGAATCCATTTTGCGTCCGGGTTCGCCGCCGCATAGTCGCGAAGGCGCTGCTGCAGCTCGCTCAGCGATTGCGTGCCTACCAGGTCGAGTTGCAACGCGTGCGCGCCGAGCTCGATCACGTGGCCGTGCGCGTCGATAAAGCCCGGCGTCAGCGTCTGTCCGTGCTCGTCGATCGTGACGGCGGCTTTCGGGAGCGGATCGCCGGCGCGAAACAGTCGCACCACCTTCCCGTCATCGCCGACCAGCAATCCCGTGAAATGCTGCAAATGGCCGGCAGCATCGACCTGGATGCCGTTGGCGTTCTTGATCAACGTGTCGGCGGCGGACGCGGTCGAAACTAGCGCCGTCGCGAGCGCGAGGATGATACCTGTTTTCATGGCGCCTGGCTTAGCATTGTTCGGCGCGTGGTGAAGGGCTAGTCGGCGGCAATGCTTCAGCCTCCGACGATCGACGACATCCGCGCTGCCGCAGACCGCATCCAGGGCGCGGTGATCCGAACCCCCATGCTCGTCAGCCGCACGCTCTCGGAGGTGGTCGGGGCCGAGGTCTGGCTGAAGTTCGAAAACCTTCAGTTCACCGCCGCCTACAAGGAACGCGGCGCGCTCAACAAATTGCTTCAGCTGTCGGCCGAGGAGCGCGAGCGCGGGGTGATCGCCGCGTCCGCCGGCAACCATGCGCAGGCCGTTGCCTATCACGCGCGGCGCCTCGGCATCCCCGCGACGATTGTGATGCCGGAGCCGACACCCACGGTGAAGGTCACTCAGACCGCCGGCTTCGGCGCTACCGTGGTGCTTCACGGCGACATGTTCGACGACGCCTACGCCAAGGCCCGCGAGCTCGCGCTCGAGAAAGGCTATGTGTTTGTCCATCCGTTCGACGATCCGCAGATCATCGCCGGCGCTGGCACGGTCGCACTCGAAATGCTCGAGGACGCGCCCGACCTCGACACGATCGTGGTCCCGATCGGCGGCGGCGGGCTGATGTCCGGCGTGTCGATCGCCGCGCGCGCGATCAAGCCGGACATTGAGCTCATCGGCGTCGAAGCGGAGCTCTAT
>DATCJM010000151.1:0-2084 GCA_036562805.1 Sphingomicrobium sp. | reverse complement strand
CGCCTGCCGGATCCACCAGGTGGCGTAGGTCGAGAATTTGTAGCCGCGGCGGTATTCGAACTTATCGACCGCCTTCATCAGGCCGATGTTCCCTTCCTGGATGAGGTCGAGGAACTGCAAGCCGCGGTTGGTGTATTTCTTGGCGATGGAGATGACGAGGCGGAGGTTGGCCTCGACCATTTCCTTCTTGGCGATGCGGGCCTCGCGCTCGCCCTTCTGGACCATGTTGACGATGCGCCGGAACTCGCCGAGCGAGGTGCCGGTCGCCTGCGCGATCTCGGCGATCTCGGAGCGGATGCGCTCGACGGTGTCGCCCTCGGTGGCGGCGAAGGCGGCCCATTTCTTGTCGAGCTTCGCGACGTCGGCGAGCCAGTTCTCGTCGAGCTCGTGGCCGGTATAGGCTTCGAGGAATCCGCGGCGCGGCACGCGGTGACGCTCGGCGAGGCGGAGCATCTGGCCGCCGAGCGCCATCAGGCGCTTGTTGTAGGCGTAGAGCGCCTCGACCAGATATTCGATCTTGCTGCCGTGGAACTGGACGCTCTGGACCTCGGCGGTGAGCTGCTCGCGCAGCTTCTGGTACTTCTTCTCCTCGGCGGGCGCGAAGGCCTGGCCGGCCTGGAGCGCGTCCATGCGGTGCGACTGGACCCTGGAGAATTTCTTGTAGATCGAGGTGATCTCGGCGAATTTCTCGAGCGCGGAGGGCTTTAGCGTCTCCTCCATCTGGGCGAGGGAGAGGGTGTTGTCCTCGTCATCGTCCTCGGCCGCCTGCGGCTTGGCGCGGCGGTCGACCATGTCCTCGTCGTCTTCGTTGGTGCCTTCCTCGGGCTGGTCCTCGACCTCTTCCTCTTCCTTGATGGTCGGGCCGGCGGTCTTTTCGCTGATCTCGCCTTCGGGGCCGCCTTCGCCTTCCTCGGTCTCGTTCAATTGCTCGGCGGTCGGGCCCTTCGAGAGCATCGCCTCGAGGTCCATGATCTCGCGCAGCTGCATGCGCCCTTCGTTGAGGGCGTTCGACCAGCCGATGATGGCGTTGAAGGTGATCGGGCTTTCGCACAGGCCCCAGATCATCGTGTCGCGGCCGGCCTCGATGCGCTTGGCGATGGCGATCTCGCCCTCGCGGGAGAGGAGCTCGACGGCGCCCATCTCGCGCAGGTACATGCGCACGGGGTCGTCGGTGCGGTCGGTCGGCTCCTTCTTCGCCGCCGCGGCGGGGCGGGGGCCGCCGTCGTCGAGCGGGTCGACCTCGTCCTCGGCGGGCTCGGGCTCCTTCTCCTCTTCCTCGTCGTCGTCGCCGCGTTCGTCATTCTCGACGACGTTGATGCCCATGTCGTTGAGCGCGGACATCACGTCCTCGATCTGCTCGGACGACATCTGGTCCTGGGGCAGGGCCGCGTTCAATTCGTCATAGGTGACCACGCCGCGCTTCTTGGCGCGGGCGATCAGCTTCTTGATCGACGCGTCGTTGAGGTCGAGCAGCGGGGCATCGCCCGCTTCGGCCGTGTCGACTTCCTGTGCTTCGTTTTTCGCCATTAGTTCCGTCGCTTAAACCCGTTTTCCGCTGCTGCTTAGTCGGTGCCGGCGAGCTGCGCCAGCCTCTGCCTCAACCCGTGCCGCGCCGCAATCAGGCGCTGTTGTTCTTCGAGGGCCTCGTCGGTCATGTCCCGCTTCAGCCGTTCCGTTGCATCCTCTAGCGCCTTGTCGACTTCCTCCGCCGCGGCGATGATCTCCACGGCTGCAGCCAGATCGCTTCTCGCGCGGTCCGGGTCGCTGTCGCGGCGGGTGAAGGAAAAGCCCATGGCGCTTGAGCCCTTAGGGCCTTTGGCTCCATCGCCGCCCAATATGGTGGCAAGGCCCTCCCGATCAAGCGCAGCCCCCGAAAAGGCGGCGTTGACCAGCTCGTCGCGCATGTGGGCGGTCGGCTTGTCCGGGATGTCGAGAGCGGCGAGCTGCTCGCAATGGGCGGGCAGTTCCTCGGGATAGTTGGTGAAACCGAGGATCAGCGCGCGCGCGGTCGGGGCGTCGATGCCCGACGAAGCGATGGTGCGCGCTTCGGGACCGACCGGCGGGGCAGGCGGCGTGAAGCGGCC
>DATCJM010000149.1:0-1942 GCA_036562805.1 Sphingomicrobium sp. | reverse complement strand
CGCGGCGACTTCGCGAAGGCGTGATGCTCGCGCTTTCACCACTTCGCGCTCCAGCTGCGGCATGCGTGAGGCCGGCGTGTTGGGCCGAGCCGAAAACGGGAAGATGTGCGCAGCGATGACGTCGCAATCGTCGAGCAATTCCAGGCTGTTCAGTGCCATTTCCTCGGTTTCTGTTGGAAATCCCGCGATCAGGTCGGCGCCGATGGTCGCATCCGGTCGCGCGGACTTGATTCGCTCCACGATCCGCACCGCATCGGCTCGGCTGTGGCGGCGCTTCATGCGCTTGAGGATCATGTCGTCGCCGGCCTGCAGCGATAAATGGAAGTGGGGCAGGAGCCGCGGCTCACCAGCGATCAACTCGTGCAGCGCGTCATCGATCTCGATGCTGTCAAGCGACGACAGCCGCAGGCGGTGCAGTTTCGGTTCGGCGGCGAGCAGCTTCTGGCAGAGCTTGCCGAGCCCGCCCTCATAATCGGTGATGTCGACGCCGGTCAGCACGACCTCCTTCGCGCCGCGGTCGATCTCGCGTTCGATTGCGTCGCGGATCAACGCGACGGGCAGCGAGCGACTAGGGCCACGCGCTCGCCAGATCGAGCAGAAGGTGCAGCGGTGGTCGCAGCCGGTCTGGACCGCGACGAAGCTTCGGACGTGTCCCTGGAAGCCGGATGGCGCCATGACGTCATTCGCCGCCAGGCTGTTGAGCTTGTTCGCATTTCCGGTCACGCGCGTGACGCCCGGCATTGCCGCAAAAGAGGAGGAGTCGAGCTCAGCCGCACAGCCGGTCACCAGGATCTTCGCCGACGGTCGCTCCCGATGCGCGCGGCGGATCGCCTGGCGCGTCTGGCGCAGGGCTTCGTTGGTCACGGCGCAGCTGTTCACCACGATCCAGTCTTCGTCCGCCGGTGCCGTCCGGGCGATCGTCTCGCTCTCGGCGAAGTTGAGCCGGCAGCCGAGCGTGATCGTCTCGACGCTCATCGAAGCCCCTCGAGGTCGAGCTCGCCCGAAAAGACGTGCGTCGCGCCGCCGCGCATGCGGATTGGCTCGCCGGGTGCCCAGGCGATCGTCAGGCTTCCGCCGGTCATGTCCACCCTCACGGGCGATTGCGCGCGCTTTGTGACGATGGCCGCGACTGCGCTCGCGCAGGCACCGGTGCCGCACGCGAGCGTTTCGCCGGCGCCGCGTTCGAACGTACGCAATTTCAATACATTGTGGACGCATGTTGCGACGTTGACATTGATCCGTTGGGGAAAGGCGGGATCGTTCTCGATCCTGGGCCCAAGCTCCTGGAGCGGCACTTGCCGAGCATCCGGCACGAAGAAGACGAGGTGCGGATTGCCGACATTGAGAGCGACGGGGTTTTCGAGCGCGTCCCACGCCATCGGCAGCGGATTCGTGTCCATCGGATAGGCGAGCGGGATTTCGTCCCAGCCAAACCGCGGCTCGCCGATGCTGACCTCCACTTCGTCGCCGAGCGCTTCGCCCTCGAGGCGGCCGCCGGCGGTGTCGATGCTACGCGCTCCTGTCAGCTTGACCACGCAACGCGTTGCATTGCCGCAGCTTTCGACTTCGCCGCCGTCGCTGTTCCAGATCCGCATCCGTACGTCTGCGCTTTCGCTCGACTCCAGGACGATCAGCTGGTCGCACCCGACCCCGGTGCGCCTGTCGGCAATGGCTCGCGCCAGCGCCGGCGTGACCGCCAAGGATTCCTGACGTGCGTCGATGATGACAAAGTCGTTGCCGAGCCCGTGCATCTTGTCGAACCGACGCTTCACGTGGCTGGAACCAGCTCCGGGACCTTCGCGCGCAGCGGCGCGATCACCTGGTCGGCGAAACGGTCCATCTCCTCGGCCTGAGGGCTCATCTGAAGCAGCAGGAGATCGAGGCCCACGGCTTCATATTCCTCGATCCGCTCGCGCAGCTGCTCAGGCGTGCCGACAAGGTT
>DATCJM010000337.1:0-2326 GCA_036562805.1 Sphingomicrobium sp. | reverse complement strand
TTCCCCGGCGTCGTCGCGAGGTTGCGTCCGACCTCGAACACGCCCGGCTTGGTCTGCGTGAGCTGCCCGGCGGCGATGTCCTTCAGCATGTTGGCGAGGCCCTTGAGGAGGTTCTCGCCGCGGGTCTCCATCGTCCGCTTCAGCACCTGCGGATTGGTCAGCGCGAAGTTCGACGGGCTCATCGCGTCGACGAAGCTCTTCGTGGCGAACCGCAGCCGCTCGCGAGTGTCCGCGTCGATATTCTCGATCTGGTCGACGGTGCCGAGCAGCTGGTCGGAAATCTGCAAATAGCTGTTCCTGATCGTGCCGAAGATCGGGTTTTCGCGCCATTCGGGCGCCGCGAACCGGCGGTCCTTCTTCTCGCCTGCGGGCGAAGCGGCGACTCCGCCGAACATTTTGCCCCAGCTCTCCAGTCCCTTCGCCCATGCCTGAGCGCCCGCGGTCATCAGCGCCATCGGGTCGGTTGGGCCTGGCTGCCCGCCAAATTCGAACGCGGGGGGAGACCAGGGCAACGCTTGGCCCGTCTTCATCTGCTCGGCCCAATATTCCATAAGCATCTGCTGGGCGCGGCCCATGACCAGCGTCCAATGTTGCCAGTCCTCGAGCGTCGGGATCGCGCTCCCGCTTTCGGTGTTGTCGGCCATGCGGTTAATGTAGGCGGTCGGACCGATGAACCCAACCGCGCTTGTCCTCCTCGACTATTTCGGAATTGCGGTCTTCGCGATTTCAGGTGCGCTGGTTGCGGCCGAGAAGCGGCTCGACTTCGTGACCTTCATTTTCTTCGCCGTGATCACCGGTGTCGGCGGCGGGACGCTGCGCGACCTGCTGATCGGCGCCCCGGTTTTCTGGATTCACACCAACGGCACCCTCGTCATCTGCATCGCCGCCGCTCTGCTGGTGTGGATCGGAAGCCGCCGCCGCTTCGCCGGGCGAGCGCTGCTCTGGTTCGACGCCGCGGGCATGGCCGCTTATGCGACTTACGGCGCTGCCAAGGCGCTCGGATATGGCGTGGCGCCGGTCCCCGCGTTCGTCATGGGCGTGCTCACCGCCTGCGCGGGCGGGATCATCCGCGACGTGCTTGCCGACCAGCCGTCGGTTCTGATGCGCCGAGAGCTCTACGTCACGCCGGCGGCGCTCTCGGCCGCCTTGTTCGTCGGGCTGACCCTCGCCCGCCTCGCCGTCTGGCCGGCGGCCGCGATCGCGATCGCCGCGGGTTTCGCGCTCCGCGGGGGCGCCATCGCCCGCGGCTGGTCGCTGCCCGCCTACCGCGAGTGACCGGCGGCTACTTCGCTCTCCGCGATTCCAGTCGCAGGCTAGCAATGGCGCTCGCGGTTACAACAGCATAAGTTCGGGCGATGCGCTGGCTCGCTCTTCTGGTCGCTCTCGCACTCGGCGCGTGCACCTCTGTCCAGATGGAGCCCCCGGTGAACGCCGAGGTCGGAGTCGCGTTCGACCGCAACGGCGAGCTCGCGAGCTTCGCCGACGGCGTGGCCGACCCGCGGTCAGGCCGCCGGGTCACCGCCGACGATCCCGTCCGAGTCGCCTCGGTGAGCAAGCTCGGCACCGCGATTGGCGTGATGAAGCTCGTCGAAGCGGGAAAGCTCGATCTCGACAGCGACGTGTCCAACTGGCTCGGCTGGAGCCTGCGCAACCCCTATTTTCCCGACCGTCCGATCACGCTCGGCATGCTGCTCTCCCATACCAGCTCGGTGCGCGAGCATGACGACGATTACGCCATTCCGCTCGGCCATTCGCTCCGGGAGGTGATGGCCGATCCGAAGAACTGGGATGCGCAACACGGGCCCGGCGACAATTATTTCAAATACACCAACCTCAATTTCCCGATCGTCGGATCGATCGTGGAGAAAGCGACCGGCGAGCGGTTCGACATCTGGATGCGCAGGAACGTCCTCGAGCCGATGAGCCTCGACGCCTGCTACAATTGGCCGACCTGCAGCGACGCCATGGTCGCGCGCGCGGTCGAGCTCGACCAGGGCGGCAAGCCGGTGAAGGACGACCTCCACGGCGCTCGCCCGGCCTGCCCGGTTCAGGTCGACGCGGGCGAGCCGTGCGATCTTTCCCGCTGGCGCCTCGGCGAAAATGGCTCGCTGTTCGCGCCGCAGGGCGGCCTTCGAATTTCCGCGCGCGGCCTCTCCCGCATCGGCCGGATGCTGCTCAACGATGGGACGCTGGACGGCGTCCGGATCCTTTCGCCCCAGTCGGTCGAAGCGCTGCTGACGCAGGTCTGGCGCTTCGACGGAAGCAACGGGGTCACCGACGACGGCTTCTACTGCAGCTATGGCCACGCGACCCAGCAGATCCCGAC
>DATCJM010000098.1:0-6323 GCA_036562805.1 Sphingomicrobium sp. | reverse complement strand
GCGCGTGCATGCGGCGCATCGGGCGTGCCAAGGTTGATCAGCAGCACGCCGACTTTCGGCTCGGGAATGACCGGATGATCGGGCGGCAGGCTCATGCCACCGCCATAGGATCGAAGGGAAGCGAGCGCATCCGCTTGCCGGTTGCCGCATAGAGCGCATTCGCAACGGCGGGAGCGAGAACGGTCGTGCCAAGGCCGCTGACGCCGCCCGGCGCATCGCTGCTGGGGATGATCTCGACCGCGATCTGCGGCGTATCGCCAAGCCGGGGAAGACCGAGGCTGCCGATCGGACGCGCGCGCGGCATTCCCGCGACCCACTCCGGCGAAGCGACGGTCGACTGTGCAAGCGCCCACATCAGCCCCGCCTCAATCTGCTGGGCGACGACGCCGCTGTTGACGACCTGGCCGCAATCTACCGCGACGGCGAGGCGCTGGACTTTCACCCGCTGGTCGCTGCCGATGCTCGCGCTTGCGACGAGCCCGATGTGCGATCCGAAGGCGGAGCAGCCGGCGATACCCATTGTGCTCCCGGGACCGCCGCCGTCCCACTCCGCAAGCCGGGCGGCGCCCTGGAGGCAGCGCGCGAGCCGGCCGTTCTCGCCGAGCATCGACATTCGGAATGCGAGCGGCTCCATGCCGGCGGCGTGGGCCAGCTCGTCGATGAAGCTTTCGGTGAAGAAGGCGAACTCGCGATGCGGCGAGCCGCGCATGTAACCGACAGCAAACGGCAGATCAGGCCGCGCCGCCTCGATCGTCACGTTGGGGATGGAATAGGGCGGCATCGCCTTGATCGTCGTGCGGATGACGCTGCGCTTGTCCTCGGCGTTGAACATCCGCTCGAGCGCCGAGGCCATCCCGTCGACCGTGGCGACCTCCATCTTCCAGGCCGCGGTGATTCCGCCCGCTCCTGGAAGCGCCGTCATCCGCGCGAGCGCGCCGGCGGAGAGGCGGTCGTGATTCTGGCCGGCGCTCTGCGACAGCATTGCCTGGACGGGGAGCTTCAACTGACGCGCCAGCGCCACCGCATAAGGAATGGCGTCGGATTCGAGCGCCCTGCCACCGGGTTCGCCGGGCGGCATCGGATAGAGCGTGACGTCGGAATGGCTGATGCCGGCAGCATCGGCTGCACGCTGACGTGCTGCGCCGGGTGCCTGCGTCGGCGCCCACACTTCGAGCAGGCCATTGGTGAAACGGGCGGTTGCGGTGACCGGCTCGAGCGCGAGATGCTCCTGCGGCGCGACGAAATAAGTGGCCGCGAGCGGCCGCGATCCGCGGACCGCGCCGTCATAGTCGCCACGCCGGAAGCGGCGTCGGCCGGTGCCGTTCGCCAGTGCTTCCTCGAACAGCGGCCTCACGGTCGTCGGGCTTCGCGTGCCCGAGAACATAGGGTCTGCGGCATTGATCGCCCGCTCCGCGGCGCTCCAGGTCTCGGCGACGACCGCGATCCAGTCGGCGCGCGCGGTGACGTGGCGGACGCCTGGCACACGCGCAATCGCCTCGCGCGAGAAGCTCCTTAGTGCTCCGCCAGGCGGCGCTGCCCGAACGGAGGCGAACAGCATTCCTGCGAGCCGAACATCGCCGGCAAAACGCCAGCTGCCGTCGGACTTCGCCGGTCCGTCGAGACGCGGCAGCGGCTGGCCAATCAACCTTCCCTTGCTGCCTTGCCGGTACGCCGCCTTATGGGGCGGTGCGCGGTCAGCTGCCTCCTCGGCAAGCTCGCCGAACGTGAAGGTTCGGCCGCGGTTGAGAACGAAGCCATCGCCGGTCTCGCAATCTTCCGGACTGACGTTCCATCGATCGGCCGCGGCGCCGACGAGCATCGTGCGCGCGATGGCTGCGGCTTGCCTCATCGGCGTTTCGAATGCGCGGACGGAGGTCGACTCCGCTGTCAGCCGCATTCGGTCCCCGTGGTCGACCTCGTGCGCGCGCAACCAGCCGAAGCCGTCGAGCCAGCCCTGTTCGGCGGCCATTGGGTTGGGATAAGCGCCCGTCAGCGGCGCCGGTTCGACCGCCACGCTATCCCACGATGCGCCAAGCTCGTCCGCAACGATCTGCGGCAAGCCGGTCCAGATGCCCTGGCCGGTTTCCGTCTGCGGGACGGCGACCGTGACTTGCCCGTTCTTCCCGATCTTGATGAAATTGCCGAACGCCTGCTCGCCGCGCTCGACGGCGAGATCGCCCGAAAGATGATGGGGCCACAACGCAAAAGCGACGACGAGGCCGACGCCCGCGCCGCCGCCGATCAGCACTGTCCGGCGATCGATGTTCAACTGAGGTACTGCGCTTTCAGCGCGCGACGGTCGATCTTGCCCGTGCCGAGACGCGGCAGCGGCGCATGGGCGAACAATATATGCTCGGGGATCTTGAACTTGGCGAGGCGCCCTTCGAGGAAACCGCGCATTTCGTCTTCGGTGAGCGCGGACTTGCTGTGGATGATCGCCACCGGCACCTCGCCGAGACGCTCATCGGGCACGCCGAAGACGGCGACCTCCGCGACGGCGTCGCAGGCATAGCAGCCCGCCTCGACCTCGGCGGCGGAAATATTCTCGCCGCCGCGGATGATGATCTCTTTCTTGCGGTCGACGATGAACAGATAGCCGTCCTCATCGAGATAGCCTACGTCGCCGGTGCGCACATAGCCGTCAGGGGTGAACAGCTCTTTCGTCGCTTGCGGATTATTCCAATAGCCCCTGACGTTCGCCGCCGAACGGATCCCGATTTCGCCGAGCGCGCCTGCCGGCAGGTGCCGATCGTCGGGGCCGATGATCGCCAGCTCCACGAACGGTTTTTGAGCGCGGCCGGTCGACGCCGGCTTGGCCGCATAATTGGTCCAGAAATTCGCGCAGCCGGTCGCGTTGGTTTCGGTGAGGCCATAGCCAAGCGCCGGCTGCGCCTCGGGGAACTCGGCTTTCAGCCGCTCGACATGGCTGATCGGCCGCGGCGCGCCGCCCGCGGTGATGTCGCGAAGGGAAGACAGATCGAACTTCGATCGATCGGGATGCGTCATCAGCTCGAGGCTCATGGTCGGAACGCCGACGAAGTAGGTGATCTTCTCTTTCTCGATCAGGCGAAGCGCCTCGAGCGCATCCCACTTCGGCATGATCACCATGCACCGGCCGATGACGAAGCTGTTGAGCATCACCGGCACTTCACCGGTGACGTGGAACAGGGGGACGCTCAGCAAGGTGCGCGGCGGAGTAGCGGGCGCCCGGCCCTCTTGGGTCAGCAACCCGAGAAGGACGATGAGGCCGGTCGCATATGCATAGGTCCCCGTCGTCACGGCGCGATGCGTCGAAACCGCGCCCTTGGAGTCGCCGGTCGATCCAGAGGTGAAGAGGATCGTCGCGTCGTCTTCGGGCGCGATCTCGGGAAGCGCAATGCTCTCGTCGGCGCCGAGCAACTCGCTCAGCGCGCGCTCGGCGGGCATGCCGACGTCGAGGCAGAGGATGTCACGGTCCGCGCAACGCGCGGCAATGCGTTTCGCCCGCGAAGCGTCGGCGATAATCAGGCGCGGATCGGCAAGGCGGATTGCATGTTCCATCTCGGCCGGTTCCCACCAGCCGTTGAGGAGGGTCGCGACGGCGCCGGCCTTTACCGCGCCCATATGTGCGAGGATCCACGACGGGCAGTTCCGCATCGCGATGCCCACGCGGTCGCCCTTGCGAATGCCACGCGCGACGAGGCCGCGTGCAACCCGGTCGGACAGGCGGTCGAGGTCGGCGAAGGTCAGCCGCTCGTCGCCTGCAACGACCGCCTCATTCTCCGCGTTGAGGGCGCAGAAGGTGTGGAACAGGGATGGCAGTGTCGCAGGCAAATTCTCGACAATCGCGCGGCCGAGCTCATCCGTGGCAATGACAATGCGTCCGCCCGGTCCGGTGACCGTGGCGAGTTCATCGTCTACCCGGCGGTCGAGTTCGCTCGGCATCCCCGCTGTGACTTCCTTTGCCTTTACTGACACCCGCCTTATGAGGCGCTGAACATTCATGGGGAAGTCCTTGCAAGCCGCAGCCGACAACGCGCATTACATCGCCTTTCCGGACCTCGGCCTGTCCCCGGTGGCGCTGCACATCGGCGCCTTCGACCTCAGGTGGTACAGCCTCGCCTACCTCGCAGGCATCTTCCTCGGCTTCTGGTATTTGCTGAAGCTGTTGAAGCAGCCCGGCGCGCCGATGGACCGGAGGCACGCCGACGACCTCGTCTTTTACGCCGCGCTCGGCATCATCCTCGGCGGGCGCATCGGCTATGTGCTGTTCTACAATCTCGCCGAATATCTGAAGCACCCGATCGAGATCGTGAAGCTGTGGGACGGCGGAATGTCGTTCCACGGCGGCGTCATCGGCACCTCGCTCGGGATCATCTATTTCGCGCGCAAGGAGAAATTGTCGTGGCTCAGGGTCCACGATTATGTCGCCTGCTGCGCGCCGATCGGCCTGTTCTTCGGCCGCCTCGCCAATTTCGTGAACCAGGAGCTGTGGGGCGCGCCGACCCATGTGCCTTGGGCGATCCGCTTCGTCGAGATGACGCAGTTCGGGCCGGTGCTCGGGCCGCCGCGCCATCCCAGCCAGCTGTATGAGGCCTTCCTCGAGGGGATCGTGCTGTTTGGCATCCTCGCCTGGATGTTCTGGAAGACGCAGGCGCGCTACGCCCCGGGCAAGCTCGTCGGCGCGTTCATCTTTTTCTACGGCCTGTTCCGCTTCTGCATCGAGTTCATCCGCGAGCCCGACAGCCAACTCGTACGCTTTGCGCAGGCCACCGGCCTTCACATGGGCCAGTGGCTGTCGATCCCGATGATCCTGGGGGGCATCTGGCTGATGTGGACTGCTGACCGCCGCCGGGTGCGGGTCGAGCCGACGGTGGGGACCGCTTCGGTCTCGTGACGCCACTGGAGCGCGCGCTCCGCGACCGCATCCGGGCGGAAGGGCCGATCACCGTCGAAGCCTATATGGAAGTGTGCAATTCTTATTATTACGCAACGCGCGACCCGCTCGGCGCAAGCGGCGATTTCACGACAGCGCCGGAGATCAGCCAGATGTTCGGCGAGATGGCGGGGGCTGCTTTGGCGGACGCCTGGAAGCGAGCGGGCTCTCCGGAACACGCAGTCTATACAGAGCTCGGACCCGGCCGCGGGACACTTGCGCGCGATGCGCTTCGCCTGCTGCGCGCTGCAGGGTTCCGGGGCGAGGTGCACTTTGTGGAGACCAGCCCCGTTCTCCGCGACGCGCAAAAGGCCGCCGTTCCTGATGCGCAATGGCATGAGAGCATCGCCGACCTTCCGCGGCGGCCGCTTCTCCTCATCGCCAACGAGTTCCTCGATGCGCTGCCGATCATCCAGACCGTCGGCGGCATCGAGCGCCGCGTGACGATTGCCGCCGGCGGTCTCGCGTTCGACCGCGACGGCGAGATCGTCGAAACTTCGCCCGCCCGCGAGGGAGCCGTCGCTGCTGTCTCACGGCATCTCGCGGCGAACGGAGGAGTGGCCATCTTCATTGACTACGGCCATGAACGAAGCGGTCCAGGCGACACCCTGCAGGCAGTGCACGCGCACGCCTTTGCGCCGGTCCTCGACCGGCCAGGCGAGCACGACCTGACAGCGCACGTCGACTTCGAGGAGCTCGCGCGCGCGGCCAGAGCAGGCGGTTCCGTGGCTACGCCTATCACTACACAGGGCGAATGGCTGATTCGCCTGGGCATCGAAGCGCGCGCGCAGGCGCTGTCGCGTGCGAATCCAGACCGCGTCGAGGAAGTTGAAGCGGCGCTTCGACGCCTTACTGGTCCCGACGAGATGGGCAGCTTGTTCAAGGTGATCGCGATCCACTCGCGGGAGTGGCCGGCACCGGCGGGGTTCGAATGAACGTCATCTATCGCGATGCCCGGCCGGCCGATGGGCCTCAACTGCGCGACTTGTTCGCGGAGAGCTTTATCGAGACCTTCGGGCACCTCTACCGGCCATCCGATCTCCAGGAATTCCTCGACGGCAATTCGCTCGCGAAGTGGGACGGCAATCTCGTCGATCCCGAGGTCGCGATTCATGTCGCCGAAATCGACGGGGCGCTGGCAGGCTTCGTCGAGCTCGCGCGGAAGAAGCTGCCTTACGAGACGAATGCGCCGGCGCTCGAGTTGCGGCGGCTCTATCTCAGGAGCAGCGCGCATGGACGGGGCATTGCCGACAGCCTGATGAAGTGGGCGCTGCAGGAAGCTGCGCGGCGGGGAGCGCGGGAGCTTATCCTCTCGGTTTATGTCGACAATCACCGTGCGCGCCGTTTCTACGAGCGCTACGGGTTCGAGGCGGTCGGGCGCTACGACTTCATGGTCGGCACCCATGCC
>DATCJM010000037.1:0-2959 GCA_036562805.1 Sphingomicrobium sp. | reverse complement strand
GAGAAGGTATCGCAGCAGGTGGTCGACTTCATGAAGAAAAGAGGATTTCAATGACGAGAGTTGCCATCAATGGCTTCGGCCGGATCGGCCGGCTGGTCGCGCGCGCGATCCTCGAGCGGCCTGACAGCGGGCTCGAACTGGTCAGCGTGAACGATCTCGCCGACGCCAAGGCGAACGCCTGGCTGTTCAAGCATGACAGCGTCCACGGCAAGTTTCCAGGCGAGGTCACGACCGACGGCAACGACATCATCGTCGACGGCAAGCGCATCCATGTCACCGCCGAGAAGGACCCGGCTAAGCTTCCGCACAAGGCGAACGGAATCGACATCGCCCTCGAATGCACCGGATTCTTCACCGACCGGGCGGGCGGCGAGGCGCACATCCACGCGGGCGCGAAGCGGGTTCTGATCTCCGCGCCGGCAAAGGGCGTCGACCTGACTGTCGTCTACGGCGTCAACGACGACAAGCTGACGCCCGAGCACAAGATCGTTTCGAACGCGTCGTGCACGACTAACTGCCTCGCGCCGGTCGCGAAGGTGCTGAATGACGCGCTCGGCATCGAGCGGGGGCTGATGACTACGGTCCACGCCTACACCAACGACCAGAAAATCCTCGACCAGATCCACAAGGACCTGCGCCGCGCTCGCGCCGCTGCGATGAATATCATCCCGACCACCACCGGCGCTGCGCGCGCCGTCGGCGAGGTCCTGCCCGAGCTGAAAGGAAAGCTCGATGGCTCCGCCGTTCGCGTGCCCGTGCCCGATGGCAGCCTCATCGATCTGACCTTTACTCCGAAGCGCGACACGAGCCGGGAAGAGGTCAACCGGATCCTGAAGGCGGCAAGCGAGAGCGAGCGGCTGAAAGGCCTCCTCGTTTATTCGGAAGAGCCCCTCGTCTCGTCCGACATCGTCCACACGCCGCAAAGCTCGACCATCGATGGACTCGAAACCGCGGTGCTCGAGGGCAAGCTCGTGCGCGTGGTCAGCTGGTACGACAATGAATGGGGCTTCTCGAACCGCATGGTCGATACGGCCCGTGCGATGGGGCAGCTTGGCTAGGTTCAAGACCCTCGATGACCTGCCGGAGGACCTCACCGGCACGAAGGTTCTGGTCCGGGTCGACCTCAACGTGCCGATGGACGGTGCAAAGGTCACCGACGACACGCGCCTCCGCGCCATGCTTCCGACGGTGCTGGAGCTAAGCGATCGTGGGGCAATCGTACTTCTCCTGTCGCATTTCGGACGGCCGAAGGGGGAGAAACGCCCCGACATGTCGACGGCGCAGCTGGTACTTCCGATCCATCGCCTGGCGGGCCGGTCGGTGCGGTTCATCGAGGATTGCTGCGGACCGGAGGCGGAGCGCGCGATCGCGACGATGCTGCCCGGCAACATCGGCGTGCTCGAGAACACCCGCTTCCATGTCGGCGAAGAAAACAACGATTCCGAGCTGGCGAAGGCGATGGCCGCGCTCGGCGATTATTATGTCGACGACGCTTTCTCGGCCGCTCATCGGGCGCACGCCTCGACAGAAGGGATCACGCATTTTCTTCCGAGCTTCGCCGGCCGAGCGATGGAGGCCGAGCTCAAGGCGCTCGAACGCGCACTCGGCAATCCCGAGCGCCCCGTCGCTGCCGTCGTCGGCGGCGCGAAGGTGTCGACCAAGCTGGCGGTGCTCGGCCATCTCGTCGGCAAGGTTGATCATCTGGTTATCGGCGGGGGAATGGCCAACACCTTCCTCGCCGCGCGCGGCGTGAATGTCGGCAAGTCGCTTTGCGAGCATGACCTCACGGGGGAAGCGGACGCCATCTTCGACAAGGCCGACCAGGCCGGCTGCACCATCCATCTGCCGTATGACGTCGTGGTCGCGAAGGAGTTCGCGCCGAACCCGCCGTCGCTCCGCACCTGCAACGTCCACGAGGTTGCGCCCGACGAGATGATCCTCGACATCGGTCCCGCCGCCGTGGAAGCGCTTGCTGACGTGCTGAAGACGTGCCGCACGCTCGTCTGGAACGGCCCTCTCGGCGCGTTCGAAATGCCGCCGTTCGACTCGGCGACCGTGGCTCTCGCGAAGACCGCTGCGGCCCTGACCAAGGAAGGCTCGCTGGTCTCGATCGCCGGCGGCGGCGATACGATTGCCGCCCTCAATCACGCCGGCGTCACCCAGGATTTCAGCTTCGTTTCCACCGCCGGGGGCGCGTTCCTGGAATGGATGGAAGGTCGAACGCTTCCCGGCGTGGCCGCGCTAGAGCGACAATGATCAACATCCAGAATATCGACCACGTCGTTCTGCGCGTGCGCGATCTCGACACGATGATGCGTTTCTACATCGACGTGCTCGGGGCCCGCACTGAGAAGCATCAGAAGATTCTTGGGCTGTACCAGCTGCGTGTCGGAACATCGCTGATCGACTTCGTGCCCGTCGACGAACGCCTCGGCCGTAGCGGCGGCGCGGCGCCCGGGAAGGAGGGGCGCAACGTCGATCATATCTGTTTCCGGGTTCTGCCGTGGGACGGAGAGGCCGTCCTCGCGCACTTGCGCGATCATGGCATCGAGGGCGAGATCGTCTCGCGCTACGGCGCTGACGGTGACGGTCCTTCCGTCTATGTGACCGATCCGGAAGGGAACAACCTGGAGCTGAAGGGGCCGCCTTGGGCTCCCGTGCCGAAGCGCTGATACATGGGGAAACGATGAATCACTCGGAAATGATGGCGAAGATCGACCGCGGCGACGGGTTCATTGCCGCGCTCGACCAGTCCGGCGGCTCCACGCCCAAGGCCCTACGGGGCTACGGGATCGAAGAAGGCGCCTGGTCCACCGAAGAGGAAATGTTCGACCTGATCCACCAGATGCGCTCGCGGATCATCACCTCGCCCTGCTTCGGCAATGGCAAGGTAATCGGCGCGATCCTGTTCGAGCGGACGATGGACGGTACGGTCGCCGGAAGACCCACACCGCAGGCT
>DATCJM010000034.1:0-2951 GCA_036562805.1 Sphingomicrobium sp. | reverse complement strand
ACGGCGATGGCGATCATGGGAAGCCCGCTGCGGGAAGCGCGCGAAAGCTTCGAACGGGAGTATCTCAAGATCCAGATCCGGCGCTTTTCCGGCAATATTTCCCGAACCGCATCCTTCATCGGGATGGAGCGTTCGGCCCTGCACCGGAAACTCAAGGCATTGGGAATCGGGGACAAGAGGGAGGGCGAGGAGTAGAGTTCAGGAGTGATGGTTGCTCGGTCGCTCAGTCTGCAGGACCATTTCCTCAACAGCGTCAGGCGCGCGAAGCTTCCCGTTACCATCTTCCTCGTGAAGGGCGTGAAGCTGCAAGGCGTGATCACCTGGTTCGACGCCTTTTCGCTGCTCCTCCGCCGTGAGGCGGCGTCCCAGCTGGTCTACAAGCATGCGATCTCGACGATCATGCCATCGGAAGCGCCACGGGACCTCGAACCCGCGACCAGCGCGCCCGAAATCGCGAAGCCCCAGCTTCAGGATCTCTTCCTCGCCGCCGCTGCGCGCGAAACGGAGCGGATGACCTTGTTCCTGGTCAACGGGGTAATGCTGCAGGGCTCCGTGACCGGTTTCGACCAGTTCAGCCTGCTCCTCGAGCGCGGCGGCCAGGTGCAGCTCGTCTACAAGCATGCCATATCGACGCTCCAGCCTGCCCATCCGCTGAAACTTGGCGCGGATGGAGATGGCACCGAGGAGGGCGAGTCCTGAACGCATTCGACGGCAATGGCGCAATCGAGGTCGCCCGCGGGGAGCGGGCGATCATCGTCGTCCCCGAGCTTCCGCGCGAAGGTGCGCGGCGGTCAGCCGATGCGCGCGTCGAGGAAGCGGAGGGGCTTGCCGGCGCCATCGGTATCGATGTCGTTGCGGCCCGGCCGGTGAGGGTCCGCACCATCCGCCCCGCAACGCTGCTTGGAAAAGGCCAGGTTGAGGAGATCGCAGAGGTCGCCAGGGACGAGGACGCGCGACTGCTGATCGTCGATGCATCGCTGACGCCGATTCAACAGAAGAATCTTGAGGAGGAGGTCGGCGCCAAGGTGATCGACCGGACCGGCCTGATCCTTGAGATTTTCGGCGAGCGGGCGGCGACCGCCGAAGGGCGGCTGCAGGTCGAGCTTGCCCATCTGGACTACCAGGCCGGGCGCCTGGTCAGGAGCTGGACACACCTCGAGCGCCAGCGCGGCGGCTTCGGCTTCCTCGGCGGTCCGGGCGAAACGCAAATCGAGGCCGACCGTCGGATGATCCGCGACCGCATGGCGAAGATTCGGCGCGAGCTCGAGCAGGTGAAACGCACACGCGCCCTCCACCGCGACCGGCGCCAGCGCGCCCCTTGGCCCGTGGTTGCGCTCGTCGGCTATACGAACGCGGGAAAATCCACGCTTTTCAATCGACTGACGGGCGAGTCTGTGTTCGCGGAGAACCTGCTGTTCGCGACGCTCGACCCGACCATGCGCGACATCAAGCTGCCAGGATTCGACAAGGTGATCCTGTCGGACACCGTCGGGTTCGTGTCCGACCTCCCGACGGAATTGATTGCCGCGTTCCGGGCGACGCTCGAAGAGGTGCGCGAGGCTGACCTGCTGGTCCACGTGAGGAACATGGCGCACCCGGACCGGGAGGCGCAGCTGGAGGATGTCGACGACGTTCTCGCCTCGCTCGGCCTGGCCGAGGAGGGGGCCCCGCCACGGATCGAAGCGTGGAACAAGGTCGACCTGCTCTCAGCTGACGAGCGGGGCCGGCTTGAAGAGGAAGTGGCGCGCCGCGAGGATGTCGTCGCCATTTCCGCCGTCACCGGCGAAGGTCTCGACGATCTTCGTCAATCCATGGCCGAGCGCCTGCGGAGCGGCGAGCAGGTCCATCAGATCCGGCTGCCGGCGAGCGACGGCGGCAGGATTGCCTGGCTTCATTCGCGCGGCGAGGTGCTGGAACAGAAGCTCGATGACAATGAGGTCGAGTTGTCGGTCCGCCTTTCGCCCGACAATTGGGCGCGCTTTCAGGCGATGGAAGCGGCTTGATCCTTCTTAGCCGCCGCCCAAAGCCGTTCCTTTTCATCGAGGCTCAGATCGGCAAAGCCAGGCTGTTTCTCGATCTGGCGAAAGCGCCGTTCGAACTTTGCGTTTGCATCGCGCAGCGCGGCTTCCGGCTCGATGTTGAGATGCCGTGACAAGTTGACGACGGCGAATAGAAGGTCACCGAGTTCGTCGAGCATGCGGTGATGGTCGGTTTCCGCGTCGAGTTCGGCGAGTTCCTCGTCGATCTTCGCTCGCGGGCCCGACGCATCGGGCCAGTCGAATCCGACGCGGGCCGCGCGGCGTTGGAGCTTCGCGGCCCGTTCGAGCGCTGGCAGAGCCAGAGCGACACCGGCCAACGCACTGTCATCAGGCGATTTTGTGCGTTCCGCGGCCTTCAATTCCTCCCAGCCGGGGCTGTGCTCGGCGTCGCCGAAGATGTGCGGGTGGCGCCGCTCTAGCTTGTCGCAGATCCGGCCGATCACATCCTCGAGCGTGAACGCACCGGCTTCGGCGGCCATTTGCGAGTGAAATACGACCTGAAGCTGCAGGTCGCCGAGCTCGTCGGCGAGCGCGTCCATGTCGTCGCGGGCGATCGCGTCGGCGACTTCATAGGCTTCCTCGATCGTGTACGGCGCGATCGTCGCGAAGGTTTGGACGGTGTCCCATTCGCAGCCATGCTCGGGATCGCGCAGCCGCGCCATGATCGCGACCAGCCGGTCGATATCGGTGTCGCTCATGCGAGGGGAGCGCCCCCCTCTCGGTTATCTGTTAGATTGATAATATACATTATGTAAAACTCACTTGGGGTTTGGCGTGAGGATCAAGGTCTTCCCCTCGACCCGCCAGGATTTGAGCCGCGACAGGAAATTCATCCCCAACACGTCCTGATCGCCGAATTCGGGCGCGACGATCGTCGGCAAGTCGGTCGCGGTGATCCCGCCGACCTTGAGC
>DATCJM010000001.1:0-3229 GCA_036562805.1 Sphingomicrobium sp. | reverse complement strand
ACCGACGGCGAAACCTACTTCATGTATTATTCGGCGACGCCCGACGTCTGCCACCACCACCAGCGCGGCCACGCGCTCGCGGTAGCAACGTCGAAGTCACCGGCCGGGCCGTTCGTCGACATGGGCATGCCGCTGCTGCTCGGCGCCGGCTTCGAATTCATCGATCCGATGGCGTTCGACGATCCGGTGACCGGGCGGCACCTGCTCTACTGGGGGTCGGGCTACCAGCCGATCAAGGTGCAGGAGCTCGGCACCGATCGGATGTCCTTCGCGGCCGACAGCTCACCGATCGATCTCATTTGGCCAAATGGCGAGGACGGGACGTTCCCGCGCCTCGTCGAGGCGGCGTGGGTGATCGAACGCAACGGATTTTATTATCTCTTCTATTCGGGCGACAATTGCTGCGGTCCCGATGCCGAATATGGCGTCATGGTCGCGCGATCGGAAAGCCCGGCCGGCCCCTTCGAAACGCTGGAGGAAGCGAAAGGCGTCCCGCACAGCCTGATCCTGATCAGGAACGACCGCTGGCTCGCGCCCGGCCATAATTCGATTGCCGAGGACGACGCGGGAGACTTGTGGATCGTCTATCATGCGATCGACGTGAACCGCCCGCGGCAGACACAGGATGACGAGATCAACAGCCGCCGGATCCTGCTGATCGACCGGCTCGAATGGAATGACGACTGGCCGTTCGTCGGAACGCCGTCCTACACGCCGCAACGGCGGCCGAGCGTCTAGCCCGCGACGGCGCGCAGCCCGCGGCCGCGCTTCTGCTCCATTTGCGCGAACTGCTCGCGCTGCAGCTCGAATTCGGCCGCCAGACGCTCGTCGACATGTCGCGACCCGTTCGCGACGACCGTCGAGAACAATCCGGTCTCCGCGTGGCGTGAATTGTCCCAGCCCGGGTAAGCGGTGACCGGGTACCAGCAGATGCCGCGGAGATCGACGCCCTGACCCATCGCATCGCGCGCCTCGTTGCACACATAATGCAGCCACGACGGCTTGCCGGTTCCTTCGGCGCCTGTTTCCGACAGCATGATCGGCTTCTTGTAGCGCTCCGCCATCTCGACGAGCATGTCGCCGAGCGGGCGATATTCATGGTGGCCCATCGGAATGGTCGCGCCGCGATAATACCATTGGTTGTGCGGGTAGAAATTCCACCCGACCACATCGACCAATGACGGGTCGCCGCCGAGCTCCGGCTTCGCGAGCCCCATCAGCCAATCATAGGCCTCGTACATCCCTTGCAGGTTCCGCTTGGCATCGCGAACGGAGTTCCGCTTCAGGTCCCGCGGCGCAATATGAATCAAAGGCTCGGCCCACATGATCGTGGAATCCGGCCAGCGCTGCTTGATCGCACGCGCCGAGCCGATCCCGGCGCTGACCAAATGATGCTTGAACCAGCCGCGCTCGGGCAGATTGCTGCACGGGTAATAGCCCTCGTCCTCCGCCCAGGCGACGAAGTTGATCTCGTTCAGTGGGCACACCAGGGGCGGCCGGTCGCTGACCGATTGCTGCAGCTCGACCGCGGCAAGCGCGAATTCGGTGAACCGGTCCGGAAAATCGGCCGCGCATTGGTCGACGTGATCGGGCGAGCCGTAGTGGAACAGGTCCCAGATGACCTGCATCCCCGCTTCCTCGGCCGCTTCCAGCATCGGCAGCCAGCTCGACCAGTCGTATTTCCCCGGCGACGTCTCGATGCGGTGCCAGCGAACGCCGTCGCGGATGGTGCGGAAGCCGTGCTCGCGGCACAGCTGGTAATCCTGCCGCACATGCTTGTCGTGGCCGGTCGCGCGGATGAGGTCGAGGCGAACGCCGTCGCGCCGCCGGTGCGACGAGCACTCGAACCCTGCCATCAGGAAACTGTCGAACCCGTTCCGCATCCCTTCTCCCTCCGGCGCGAAACACTGCTGGCCGCTGTTCAATGCGCCTTTACGCCGCTCAAAGCTGTTGGAGATCAACCGCAAAACGTCTTGGGATAGGCACTGTTCCGCTGAGGGACAGGGTTCAGGCGGCGTAGGTGGTGCGCCCGCCCGCGACCGTGCGAACGACCTGGATGTCCTTGATCCTGTTCTGCGCGACTTCGTGCGGGTCGTCCGACAGGATCACGAAATCGGCGAGCTTGCCCGGCGCGATCGAGCCCTTGAGCTGCTCCTCGTGCGAATTGTAGGCGCCGTTCGCCGTATAGACGCGGAGCGCCTCGTCGACGGTGATCCGCTGGTTCGCGCCCCATGTCTCGCCGTTCCAGCCGGTCCTCGTCACCATCCCCTGCATCGCCATCAGCGGCGCGAACGGGCCCGGCGGGAAATCGCACCCGCCGGCAACCCTGATCCCCGCGTCGAGGTAGGAGCGATAGGGCATCATATGCTCCATCAGCGGCTCGCCGTAGAATTTGAACTTGTCGGGATTGTAATAAGCGTAGCTGGTGAAGCACGCCGGCACCGCGTCCAGCGCCTTCATCCGCGCGATCAGGTCGGGATAGGCAAGCGTCGCGTGCGTGAACTTCGGCCTGACGTCGCGCCGCGGGAAAAGCTTTTGCGCCCGTTCCAGCGCGGTCAGATCCATGTCGATCGCAATGTCGCCGTTGACGTGGCAGTTGGGCTGGATCCCCGCGCGCCACACCTGATCGACCCAGGCGTTCAGGTCGTCCTGCTTGGTCGTGACATTGCCGTGATAGTCGCGGCGGTTCGGATAGCCGGCGCGGATCGACATGGTCCGCTCTGAAAATGAGCCGTCGACGATATGTTCGGACGTAGCGCCGAGCCTGATCCATTCGTCACCGAAGCCCGTCCGCCAGCCGTTGGCGATCATCGCGTCGATCATCGGCTGGTCGGGCTCGTAGCTGACGCGGTGCATCAGCGCGCCGTCCTGCCGCACCTGCATCAGCGCGGAGAAATTGCCGCCCTCGTGGTGGACGGTGGTCAAGCCGAAGCGCGCGAACTGCTTCGAGATATAAGCGATGCCCGCCTTCGCCCGACGAAGCTGCTCGGCCTCGCTATATTTGGGGAAGGTCCCGGCCTTCCACAGCACGTCCTGCGCATTGTCGGTGACGCGCCCGTTGAGCTCGCCGTTCGCGTCATGGTCGAACGTGCCGCCGAACGGCTGCGGCGTGTCCTTGGTGACGCCGGCGAGTGCGAACGCCTTGCTGTTGACGAAGATCGTGTGGCCGCCGCGATGGACGACGGCGACCGGGTGCACGCTCGACACGCGGTCGAGATCGGCGCGAGTG
>DATCJM010000409.1:0-3841 GCA_036562805.1 Sphingomicrobium sp. | reverse complement strand
CGGCGGCGCTGGTCAGCGAGAACAAGAGCCTGGCGTTTCCCGCCAGCGTCGACTCAATCCCGACATCGGCGGGGCAGGAAGATCATGTGTCGATGGCGCCGATCGCGGCGCGCAAGGCTGGCCAGATCGCTCGCAACGCCGCCGGCGTGATCGCGGTCGAACTCATGGCCGCCGCGGAGGGCATCGACTATCACGCGCCGCTCAAGACCTCGCCCAGGCTTCTGCGCGTATATGAAACCGTGCGCGGCCGCTCGCCCCATTTCACCGCCGACCGCTATTGGGCCGATGAAATGAGCGCGCTTCAGAGCGCGGTGCTGAAAGGTGAAATCCCTGAGCCGCGCGTACTCGGCAGCTCCTAGCCGATCCGGTCCCAGTGCGTCGTCTTGCAGATGAACGCGAGCACGCATCCGCGCACGGCGAGGCGGTCGGGGCCGACCTGCTCGATCGTCCCTTGCGCATTCATGTCGCGGCTGGCGAGGAACACGTTGGCGCGCCAGGTCCGCGGCCCGGCGGCTTGGATGTTGTCGATCACCCGCGCACCGAGCAGGCGCGTGCCGCTGCCGCGCTCGGCCTTCGACTGTTGCTGAGCCGAAGCCCTGACCACGCGGCCGCAAAGCACCGGGCCGCAGGGCGCGATGACGATCTCCATCGCGCCGTTCTTCCAGCGCCCCTCGAGGTTGCTCTTGGCGAACGCCGAGGCCGGAGCGAGGGCGATTGCAAGCCCTGATATCGCAAGCATTAAGCGTTTCATTGTGCTGTCTTACCAATGATTTGCGGCAAGAATGGTGCCGTCAGCTTGCCTCCGCATGAACGCTTCGCACTTAATCGGCTGGAGGGAGCGGTTCCTGCGTGCGAGTCCATATTTGCGAGCGGCAAAGGAGCAACATCGCGCATCCGGTGAGCTTGAGCTGGCTTCCGCTCACCAGCTGAAGATGTGCCGAGACGTGGATGTTGTCGTCGGGGATGAACAGCTTGCCGTACCAGCCGCGTCCCTTTGGCCTCACCTCGGTGAGGACCATCGTCCCCACTACGTGCGACGTCGTCTTCGCCACTTCGCGCTGGCCGCGTTCGGAAGCCCAGACGACTTTGCCGCACAGGGCGTTGCCGCAAGGGGCAACGGAAATGATCGCGCTTCCGATGGGGTTCTTCCACAGGCCTTCAATCGGCGCTGCACCGGCCTGCACGGCCATCATCATCAGGGGAGCAAGTAGAGGCATGAAAACGCTGTCGCTTGTCCGATCTTAACGGTTGATGGCAAGTCAGTGAAAATCGCGGCTTTTGGGGATGATCTCGACATTGCGGGGATGCCGGCTTTGCGGTCGGCCCCAGCTTCCCGCGTGATCGGCCTTTTCGAGGCGGGCCGGGAGCAGCGAATCGTCACTTAGACGGCTGAGCAGCGACGTGTGATCCTCCAGCCGACCGGCGACGACATGGATCACATTGCTGTCGGGGTCGCGCTGGATGACGCCATGCACCGCCATCAGCCGTGCGCCCATGACGATCTTGCGCTGTTTCTCGAACACCGCCGGCCAGACGACGAGATTGGCGATTCCGGTCTCGTCCTCGATGGTGATGAACACGACGCCCTTGGACGTGCCGGGACGCTGGCGGATCAGGACCACGCCGGACATCGACAGGCGCCTGCCGTCCTTCAGCTTATTCAGCTGCTGCGCAGTGACGAACTTTTGTGCCGCGTAATAAGCGCGCAGAAAGTGCATCGGGTGCGCCTTCAGACTGAGGCGAATGGTCTGGTAGTCGCTGATCACATGCTCGGCGAGCGGCATGGCCGGAAGCTCAGCCGGCACGTCTTCGCCGCCTTCGTCGCGCTCCTCCGCATAAATGAAGAGGGGGAGGTCGGGCGCTGCCTTGAGCGCACGCGAATCCCACAAGGCAGCGCGCCGGTCGAGGCCGATCGAGCGGAACGCATCGGCGGCGGCCAGGCGCTGGATCGCGTGGACGGGCACGCGCCCGCGCGAGCCCAACTCCTCGACCGAGGCATAAGGCCGCCGCGCCACGACGCGATCCGCCGCCTCGCGATGAAGCCCGTCGACCTGGCGCAGGCCGAGACGGAGGGCGACACTGGAATAGCCCTCCCCCAAGCGGAGGGGTTCTAAAGTGCAGTCCCAGTCGCTGTGGTTCACGTCGACCTCGCGCACTTCGACGCCATGCTCGCGGGCGTCGCGGACGATCTGGGCGGGGGCGTAGAAGCCCATCGGCTGGGAGTTTAGCAGCGCTGCCGCGAACGCGGCGGGATATTTCCATCGGAGCCATGACGAGACGTAAACCAGATGCGCGAAGCTCGCCGCGTGGCTCTCGGGGAAGCCATATTCGCCGAAGCCCTTGATCTGGTCGAAGCAGCGCTGCGCGAACGCCACGTCATAGCCGCGCTTTACCATGCGCCCGACCATCTTCTCCTCGAGCGGTTCGATCTTTCCCTTGGACCGGAAGGTCGCCATCGCCTTGCGCAGCTGGTTCGCCTCGTCCGAGCTGAACTTCGCCGCGTCGAGCGCGATCTTCATCGCCTGCTCCTGGAAGATCGGCACGCCGAGCGTCCGGCCGAGGATCTTCTCGAGCTCGTCTGGCGGTCCGTGCGCCGGATGGGGGCAGGGGAAGGTCACCGGCTCCTTGCCGCCTCGGCGCTTCAGATAGGGATGGACCATGTCGCCCTGAATCGGTCCCGGCCGGACGATCGCGACCTCGATCACCAGGTCGTAGAAACAGCGCGGCTTGAGCCTTGGAAGCATGTTCATTTGCGCCCGGCTCTCGACCTGGAAAACGCCGAGCGAATCCCCGCGGCACAGCATGTCGTAAACCTCGGGGACTTCGCGCGGGATCGTCGCCAGCTCCCACCGCTCGCCATGATGCTGCTCGACGAGATCGAAGCATTTGCGGATGCAGGTCAGCATTCCGAGCGCGAGCACGTCGATCTTGAGGATTCCGAGCTCCTCGATGTCGTCCTTGTCCCATTCGATGAAGGTGCGGTCGTCCATCGCGCCGTTGCCGATCGGCACCGTCTCGGTGAGCAGGCGCTCGGTCAGGATGAAGCCGCCGACATGCTGCGACAGGTGCCTCGGCATTCCCACCAGCTGCTCGGCGAGCTTCACCGTGCGCTTGAGGTGGGGATCGGAAAGGTCGAGCCCGGCGTCGGTCGCGCGGTTCTCCTCCAGCTCGGCGTCCATGCTGCCCCAGATGGTCGAGGCGAGCGCGCCGCACACGTCCTCCGAAAGCCCCATCACCTTGCCGACCTCGCGGATCGCCGAGCGCGGTCGATAATGGATCACGGTCGCGGCGATCCCGGCGCGCTCGCGACCATATTTTTCGTAGATGTGCTGGATCACCTCCTCGCGGCGTTCATGCTCGAAATCGACGTCGATGTCCGGCGGCTCCTTGCGCTCTTCGGAGATGAAGCGCTCGAACAGGAGCTCGCTGGTCGACGGGTCGACCGCGGTGATTCCGAGGCAAAAGCAGACGGCGCTGTTCGCTGCCGATCCGCGCCCCTGGCACAGGATCGGCGGGTCGAGGCTGCGCGCGAAGTCGACGATGTCGTGGACCGTCAGGAAATAGCGCGCAAAGTCGAGCCGCTCGATCAGCGGCAGCTCGTAATGCAGCTGCTTCACGACCTTGTCGGGAATGCCGTCGGGCCAGCGTCGCTTCGCGCCGTCCCATGCGAGACGCTCGAGGTGCTCCTGCGGCGTCAGCCCTTCCGGCACCGTCTCCTTCGGATATTCGTAGCGCAGTTCGTTGAGGCTGAAGTGCAATGAGTCGGCGAACTCTCGCGTCGCCGAAATCGCATGTGGCCATCGCTCGAACAGCCGCACCATTTCCTGCGGCGGCTTCAGAT
>DATCJM010000328.1:0-3509 GCA_036562805.1 Sphingomicrobium sp. | reverse complement strand
GCGGCGCCGCCGACGGCTTACCGGATGCGCGGCGAGAGCTTCGTCAGTCCGTTCGTGACCCATGAAATCGCTCGCGACGGACTCGTCTTCGACGACGGCAACATTCGCGTCACGGCGGCTGAGAATTCTCATTACGTCATGATCCCCGCCGCGGTGCGGCCGCGCTTCAAGACATATTCCTACCGCATCGAAACGCCGGATGGAGTGATCGTCTTCAGCGGTGACACCGGCCCTACCGGGGCAATCGGCACGATCGCCAAGGGCGCCGATGTGCTGATCGCCGAAGCCTCGTATCGCGACAAAATCGACCTCGACCAATCCATCGGCGCCCGCGCCGCGCGCAACCATTGGCCTCCGTTGATGGCTAACCGCTTCCGCGACCATTTCGTCTACGAGCATCTCGACGCGGCCGAGATCGGCCGGATCGCAGCAAAAGCGCGCGCGAAGTCCGTCATCCTCTACCATTACAATCCGGCGAACGAGGCCGATCAGGCAGCCTATGTGAGCGGCGTGAAGAAGGATTTCGCGGGCCCCGTGTTCGCGCCCGACGACCTCGACCGTTATTGCCTGAGCTCCGGCGCCGTCGCTCCGTGCGGAAGCGCGCGCCGCCGTTAGTATTCGCCGAACCGGCCCTTCACCGACTGGATCAGTTTCGCGCTGTCGTAGCCGACGCCATCCTTGAAGACGGTGACGACATTCTCGACGTCGTCGATGTTCGCCGCGGGATTGCCTTTGACGAGGACCAGGTCGGCGTCCTTGCCGGCGGCGATCGTGCCGATCCGGTCGGCGATGCCGAGGTAAGTCGCTCCGTTCAGCGTGGCGATTCTGATTGCCTCGACCGGCGTGAATCCGGCCTCGACCAGCAACTCGATCTCGCGCTCGTCGCCGAAGCCCGGAATCACGCCGCCATTGCCGGTAGGATCGGGGCCGGCCATCAGCAGTCCGCCCGCGGCGACGAATTGCCGCTCGAGCCCGAGGTCATTCTTGTACGCCTGCGCGAAATCATTCGCGCGCGGCGTACCGGCACGGCTGGCCGTCAGGTTGCGCAGGTATAGGTATGATTCCTTCGCCTGCGGCGTGAGGACGTCCATTTGCCGCGCCTGCAGCGGCTCGTGCAGCGGTACGCTCTGCGCGAACACCGGCAGAGTCGAAGTCACCGCCACGTGATGGTCGACGAGCAGCTTGATCAGCGCATTCGCTTCCGGCGTGCCGGGCGCCATCTTGAGGAGCGTCGGCGTGCCGGTGCCCTCGCTGCACTTGTCCGGTTGCTTTCCGGGATCGAGCTGCGTGTTGACGAAAAAGCCATGCTCCAGATTGTCGATCCCGAGCGCGACCGCTTCCGGGTAAGTGACCGAGCACAAATGGCCTGTGAGCTTCAGCCCGTGCCGGTGCGCCTCCCTGATCGCCGCGCCGAGCTCGGCGCGCGTGATGTTCATATAGGCCTTGAAGCTGTTGACGCCCTGGTCGGCCCAGAAAGCGACCTCGTTGCGCGCGTCGTCAGGCGATGTGATCACATGGTTCTGGATGAAGAAGGCGCCCGGCCCTTCGAGGTAGGGTCCGGTGACGTCGAGGTGCGGCCCCACGAGGTGCCCCGCGTCGATCTCGCGCTTCAGCGCAAGATCGGTGTACGGCTCGACGCTACCAGTCGTGCGCATCGTCGTAACGCCGTTAGCGAGGTAGAGCCTCGGCGCGCTGAAGGTCATCTGCGGGATGATGATCGGCTGTTCCGAATGGCCCGCCGCGTCGAGGTTCGGCCGTTGCAGGTAGAACAAGTGATTGTGCATGCCGACGATGCCCGGGATCACGGTCTCGCCAGTCGCGTCGATGACGCGGTAGCCGACCGGAATGGTCGCGCTTGCCGGCTGCACCGCCCCGATCTTCGCGCCGTCGATCAGGATCGTCATGTCCTCCGCTGGCGCTCCGCCGGTGCCGTCGATTACCCGAACATGAGTCAGCGCGATCTGTCCGGCAGGCACGCTGACATAGGGTCGCACATCGGGTCCGAGCGGAGCCGGCGGCGCGAGCACCGGCGCGGCCGACAGCGGTGAGGTGAGAACGAGTACGGCGGCGGCCGCGAGCAGGCGCAACTTCATGGGACCTCCTGGGCAATAGCTCGCACGCAGGCTTAATCACCGCAATGGGGAGCCGGGAACCCGCCCTTCCCCGTGCCGTTGAGCCGACGCATGGACCAGCAACTCGCCGAGAAACGCAGCGGTTCGCTAATCAAGCCGCCGCCGGCGGCAGAGGCCTTCTATTCCGAGGTCCTGCGCTTGATGGCAAAGTCCGGGCTCCCGTTCCTGCTCTCGGGCACCTACGCGCTCTCCAGCTACACCGGGATCGACCGGCCAACCAAGGATGTCGACGTCTTCGCCAAGGCCGGCGACGCGCTGAAGATGCTGTCCTTCTTCAAGGAACATGAGTTCGACGTGGAGATCGTCGACGAGCGCTGGCTGGCGCGCGTGACGCGCGGCAAACTCTTCGTCGACATCATCTACAATATGCCCACCGTCACCACTCACGTGACCGACGAATGGTTCGACGGCGCACCGACCGCGCAGCTGTTCGGAACGAAGGTGAAACTGGTCCCGCCGACCCAGTTCATCTGGTCGAAGATATTCGTCCAGGATCATCACCGCTTCGACGGTGCCGACGTCGCGCACATGATCCTCAAGCGCCACAAGGAGATTAACTGGGAGCAATTGCTCTCGCACCTCGAGCTCTATTGGGAAGTGCTGCTGATCGCACTCCTGAACTTCCGCTTCGTCTATCCGAGCGAACGCGACTGCGTGCCCAAATGGCTGATGGACGAGCTGCTCCAGCGGCTGAGCGACCAGGCCGAAGTGAAGGGACCGGGGAAGAAAGTGTGCCGCGGTCGCATCTTCTCGCCGCGCGATTATGCGATCGACGTCGAGCAATGGGGTTTCTCCGAGCCGGTCGGCAATCTCGAAGAGCAATATGGCAGCGACTGACCGCAAGCTTCGCGTCGCCGCGATCGGCGACCTCCATGTGATGGAGGACAGCGTTGCGCCCTATCGCGAGCTGTTCGCCGAAATCGCGAGCGCCGCCGATGTGCTTGTCCTGTGCGGCGACCTCACCAATTTCGGAAAGACGCGCGAGGCGGAAATCCTCGCCGACGACATCCGCTCCTGCACGATCCCCGTCGTCGGCGTGCTCGGCAACCACGATTACGAGTGCGGGCAGCCGGAGAAAGTTTGCTCGATCCTCCACGATGCCGGGATGACGGTGCTCGACGAGCAGGCAATCGAGATCGAAGGCGTCGGCTTCGCCGGCGTCAAGGGCTTCCTCGGCGGCTACGGCCGCGGCGAGCTCGCTCCATTCGGCGAGCCGATCGTCAAGGCGATGGTCGACGAAGTGCTGTCCGAATCGCGCAAGCTCGAGAACCAGCTCCGCACATTGCGGACGGAGCGGAGCGTCGCCGTGCTCCATTATTCGCCGATTGCCGAGACGCTCGAGGGCGAGCCGCCGGCGATCTACCAATATCTCGGCTC
>DATCJM010000408.1:0-8304 GCA_036562805.1 Sphingomicrobium sp. | reverse complement strand
GCGCAGACCTTCGCCGTCCAGCGGCGCTTCGCGTCGGTCAACGCCGTTCCGGGCGGCACCAGCCCGCTCTCGACCAGCACGCCGAACGCGACCCGCGGCTGCTCGCGCTTGTCGGGCACCGTGCGCATTGCGCTTTCGTCGAGGGGAAGGGTCGACTCGATTCGCTGCCGCGCGACCTTCACATAGGCGCTCTCGCGCTCGATCCCGATCCAGCGGCGGCCGAGCCGCCGGGCGACCGCACCGGTCGTGCCGGTCCCGAAGAACGGGTCGAGCACCACGTCGCCGGGCTTCGTGCAGGCGAGCAGGATTCGGTAGAGCAGCGCCTCGGGCTTCTGCGTCGGATGCGCCTTCGCGCCATCCTCCCCCTTCACGCGTTCGCCGCCCGCGCAGATCGGCATCAGCCAGTCGGACCGCATCTGAAGATCGTCGTTCAACGCCTTCATTGCGCGGTAATTAAAGGTGTAGCGGGCTTTCTCGTCCTTGGCGCACCAGATGAGCGTCTCGTGCGCGTTGGTGAAGCGCGTCCCGCGGAAGTTCGGCATCGGGTTCGCCTTGCGCCAGACAATGTCGTTGAGGATCCAGAAGTCAGCATCCTGGAGCAAAGCGCCGACACGGTAGATGTTGTGATAGCTGCCGATCACCCAGATCGTGCCGTCGTCCTTCAGGATGCGCCGCGCCTGTTCCAGCCAGTCGCGCGTGAAATTGTCGTAGGTCGCGAGGCTTTCGAACTTGTCCCATTCATCGTCGACGGCGTCGACGCGGCTGCCCTCGGGCCGGAACAGGTCGCCGCCGAGCTGCAGATTGTAGGGCGGATCGGCGAAGATCAGGTCGACACTCTTGTCGGGAAGGCGGGCCATCTCGGTGACGCAATCGCCTTGAAGGATCGCGTCGAGCGGGAGGTCGCGCTTCGCTCCACCCCTCGCCGGGCGAAAGCTCGTCGGCTGCTCCGCGATGCGGGCGATCAGATTCATGCGCTCTCGTGCCCCCCGATATTGGGCAGCGAAAGTGAGTCAGGTCGGACTCGCGGTCAAGCGAACAAGGGTTAACGCGGCGTCATAAATGTCTAGAGCTAGGCCGCGGTCTGCGGCTGCACCACAAGATGTTGAGTCTCTATGATCTCGATGGACTCAACTGCTGGTGGGTGTGGCACGGAGGACTCGCCCGGCCCGATTTGTTCGAAGACCAGCTCAGGCTGCTTGTCGGCTTCGATCGCCGCGCGCACGCGCGGGAAGCTGCGGCGGTGCAACGGCGTCGGTCCGAGGGCGTGCAGGGCGCGCCAATGTTCGGGCGTTCCGTAGCCGCGGTTCCGCTCCCAGCCGTAGCCCGGATATTCGCGTGCGTGTTCCGCCATGATCCGGTCGCGGGTGACCTTCGCAATGATCGACGCCGCCGCGATCGAGCGGCACTTGGCGTCGCCGTCGACGATCGGCTTCGACGGCCGCTGCCATTTCGGCAGCGCGTTGCCGTCGACCAGGACCCACGCCGGCTCGAGACCGAGCGCCTCGACCGCGCGAACCATGGCCAGCATCTTCGCCCAATAGATGTTGAGCTGGTCGATTTCCTCCACGCTCGCAATGCCGACGCCCCAGGCGACGGCCGATTTCATCAGCTTGCCGTAAAGCGCCTCGCGCTTTTCGATCGGAAGGTTCTTGGAATCGTCGATCCCGCGCGGAAACCTCTCGCGGTCGAGAATGCACGCCGCCGCGACGACCGGCCCGGCGAGCGGCGCGCAACCCGCTTCATCGACACCGGCGAGCGGCTGCGGAAAGTCGACCTCGAGCTTGAAGGAACAGCGGCGCGGCATCGAGTCGGACTCTTGCACCCCGCGACGTGCGCCGGTCCAGACGTTCAGCCGACAGAAGCTGTGGAAAAGTCTAAGATTTCATCCGCCAGGGCGGGAAGCGACGGGCTTCGCCGGCCTTGTAGAAGAAGATGATGTTCCCGTCGGGATCGCGAAGCCGCGCCTCGCGCCACATCCACGGCTGGTTGCGCGGTCCATGCTCGAACGCGATCCCGCTCCGGGCGAGCTGCTCTACTCGTTCGTCGAGGTCGTCGCATTCGAGGTAGATCGCGGTCGTCGCGAGGATTTTCTCCTCGGGATCGATCTGGATCGAAAAAGTCACGCCGCCGGCCGTCTCGAACCGCGCATAGCCTGTCTCGGGGCTGTCGATGATCTGCTGCAGCCCGATGCGGCTGTAGAAATCGACCGATCGTTCGTAGTTCGTCCCGGTCACTGTCACCTGGTTGAGCCGCGGCCCGACCCCGACATCGAGCCGGACGCCGGCCTGCCCGATCGGCCCGGCGCCCTGTCCGAGCCCCGGGGCCGCGTAAAGGGCGACGCGGACGAACTCGCGCGCACGCGCAACCGCGTCCGACAGGCTAATCCCCTCGGCCAGGAAGAAGGCAATCGCGCTTGCAAGCGTGCAGCCCGTTCCGTGCGTACTGAGGGTATCGATCCGCTGGCCCTGCCAGCTCGTCATATTGTCCTCTTCGATCAGCGCGTCTGCCAGGGCATCGCCCTCTTCGTGGCCGCCTTTGATCAAGACCGCGCAACCATGCTGACCGACGAGATGCAGCGCGGCGGCAACCGGGTCCTCCTCGGACGTCAGCCGCTTGAGCTCGGGAAGGTTGGGCGTGGCGACCGTCGCCACATCCATCAGGCGACCGAATGCCGCGATTGTCGCATCGTCGGCGAGCACTCCGCCGTTGGTGGCGACCATCACCGGGTCGAAGACGACCGGAAGGCCGGGCTGTGACGCCTTGAGCTCCTGCAGGCGCACCGCGACCTGCTTTGCCGCGAATGCGCTGCCGATCATGCCGACCTTGACCGCGTCGACGCCGAGATCGGCGACCACCGCGTCGATCTGCGCGAGGATCATCTCGGCCGGAATCGGGTGAATGGCGTCGACGCCGAGCGTGTTCTGAGCAGTCACCGCAGTGATTGCGGTCATCGGGTGCCCGCCGAGCATCGTCACGGTCTTGATATCGGCCTGAACGCCAGCGCCGCCGCCCGAATCCGAGCCGGCGATGACGAGGATCCGAGCCGTCGGCGTCACGCTACGCGCCTTCGACCCCTGTCCTGGGGCGAAGTTTTCCATGTGCACGTCACCGTCGTTAGCCCGACAATTACCAAGAAAAGGTTCACGCGGCGGTGCGCACCGCCTCGCAGATATCGTCCACGACGCGTTCCACGAGCGCTGGGTCGTCGCCTTCGGCCATCACGCGGATCAGGGGCTCGGTACCCGATTTACGGATGACGAGACGGCCCTTGCCTTCGAGCTCGGCCTCCGCGGCGGCAATGCGCCTGCGCACGCTGTCGGACTCGAGCGGCTCGGCGCCGCCGTTGAAGCGAACGTTCTTGAGGAGTTGCGGCAGCGGCTCGAACTGGCGGAGCAGCTCGCTTGCGGGCCTCTTCGACTCGACCAGGGCCGCAAGAACCTGCAAGCCTGCGACCAGCCCGTCACCGGTCGTCGCATGATCGGCAAGGATGATGTGGCCCGATTGCTCGCCGCCGACATTGCACCCGCGCGCGCGCATCTCCTCGAGCACGTACCGATCGCCGACCTTGGTTCGAAGCAGCGCAACGCCCGCGTCGGCGAGCTTCCGCTCCAGTCCCAGGTTCGACATGACCGTCGCGACCACCGCATCGCCCTTGAGCCGCCCACGTGATTGCAGCCCGAGCGCGATCAGCGCCATCAGCTGGTCGCCGTCGACAAGCTGGCCCTTCTCGTCGGAGACGATCAGCCGGTCGGCATCGCCGTCGAGCGCGAGGCCGATGTCAGCGCCGCTGGCCACCACGGTCTCCTGCATCAGTTCGGGATGGGTCGAGCCGCATTGGTCGTTGATATTGAGGCCGTCAGGCTGGACTCCGAGCGCGATGACCTCCGCGCCAAGCTCCCACAGCGCATCGGGTGCGACGTGATAGGCGGCGCCGTTTGCGCAATCGACGACGACCTTCAGTCCGTCGAGCCGGAGGTGCTCCGGGAACGTATCCTTGGCGAACTGGACGTAACGTCCGCGCGCATCGTCGATGCGCCGAGCCCGGCCGATAAGTTCGGACTTCGCGAGCTTCGGTCCATCGCCAAGCCGGTTTTCGATCGCCTGCTCGTCATTGTCGCTGAGCTTGTAGCCATCAGGCCCAAACAGCTTGATTCCATTGTCGGCGAAGGGGTTATGGGAAGCGCTGATCATCACGCCGAGGTCGGCGCGCATCGAGCGCGTCAGCATCGCCACCGCCGGAGTAGGCATCGGCCCGACCAGCACGACGTCCATCCCTACGCTGGTGAAGCCGGCGACCATCGCCGATTCCATCATGTAACCCGACAGCCGCGTGTCCTTGCCGATGACGACGCGGTGACGGTGATCGCCGCGCAGGAAGTGCGCGCCTGCGGCCATGCCGACGCAGAGCGCGGTCTGCGCCGTCATCGGTTCGGTGTTGGTCGTCCCGCGAATCCCATCGGTGCCGAAGAATTTTCGTGTCATCGGCAGCGATTTAGCCGCACTAGCGGCGCAGCGCGAGTGCTACGGGCGATAGGCCTTGGGCATGTCGGTCCGCGGCAGGTAGCGATAACGCTCGAGCAGGCGCGACTGGTGGTCGTCCAGCGGCTGCTGCACGCCGTCGATGAAGACCTGCTCGGCGCCGCTCGTCACTTCGAGCGGGTCACCGGACCAGATGACGACGTCGGCATGCTCTCCGGGCGACAGGCGACCGATTTGCCCGCCGAGCCCGATAGCTTCCGCCGGCCGCGACGTGATCATCGCCAATGCCTCACCCCAGTTGACGCCGGTTGCCCCCGGCACCTTCTGCAAGGCGACCAGGTTTCCGGCATATTGCCGCTCGTAAAAATCGCGGTGGGATTCATCGTCGTCGATCATTCCGATCGAAACTTTGACGCCGGCGGCGCGCATGCGCCCGATGTTCGACTGCGTCGCCGCAATCTCCTCGAAGCTCGCGGGAAGGTCGTTGAGCGCTGACGCAATTACCGGGATGCCGGACTTGGCGATCTGGTCGGCGACCAGCCAGCCTTCACTTGCACCCACGATCACGAACTTCATCGCGCGGAACTCGCGCGCGAGATCGAGGACATTGAGAATGTCGCTCGCGCGCTCGACGTGAACGAGCAGAGGCTGCCGCCCCTGGAGCACGGGCACGAGCGCCGCGGCGTCGAACCTGGTCAGAAGCACGTCCTGGCTGCGGTCGGCGCTGCGACCATAGACCCGCGATTCGTTCGGATTCCGGATCGACCGCAGACGCGCGTCGGGCGCGTTCTCGCCGCTCGACGATACCGGAGCCGCAAAGCGGGTGAGCTCACCGGCTTCGCGCAGCGCATTCCGGAACAGGATGTAGGCCGAAGGCCGCGATCCGCCGGCATTCTCCGCACCGGTCTGGCCAAGCTCGACGAACTGGAATGCGCGAGCCTTGGTGATGGGGTCCATGTCGGCGCCGGTATCGATCACCGCGCCCTGGCCCGCGAAGATGTTGTGCGCGGCCTGCGGTGCGACGAGCGCGCGAGTGACGCCGTCCGCGCGGTTGACCTTGACCGGCTGGTAATTGGGATTGATCGCCGGGGCGACATCGATCGCGGCGTTGAACGGTCCCTTCTCCGCGCTCTCGTCATTCGCGCCCTGGGCGCCGCCCGAGACATCGGTGAGGCCAAGGCGCGAGAAGCCGGCAACGATGCCGGGCGTCACCCATTTTCCGCTCGCGTCGATGACCCGCGCACCCGCAGGGACGGCGACGCCCTGGCCGGCGGCGACGATGCGGCCATCACGGATGACGACGGTCGCATTCTGGATCGGTCCCGACCCGTCGCCGGTGGCGACGGTGCCGTTGGTGATGGCGATGGTGTCCGCTGCCGCCGGCATGGCGACGGTCAGCAGGAGCGCGGTTGCAACGGCGCGGATCACTTCACGTCTCCTTCACCGGGCTGGCCGAGCTCGAAATCGCTCACCGGCCGTTTATGCGGGTCGTTCGCATCGTACATTTCCGCGCCGTCAATCCAGACGCGTTCGGGCCGCGAATAATCGCTGAACGGGTCTCCGTTCCACAGAACAACGTCGGCCTCCTTGCCCGGCGTCAGGGTGCCGGTCACGTTGAGGATCCCAAGCGCCTTGGCCGGGTTGCGGCTGAGCCATTCCCAGGCGACCGCTTCGGACAGGTTGGGGATGCCCGCACGTTGCCCTTCGGCCATCGCCTTTGCTGCCGCCTGGTTGAGGCGCTGGATGCCGTTCGGGTCGTCCGAGTGAACCATCGCGCAGGCGCCCGCATTGTGGACCAGCGCGATATTCTGCGGGATCGCGTCATAGGCTTCCATCTTGAAGCCGTACCAGTCGGCCCACATCACCGCGCAGATGTCGTTGTCGCGCAGCAGATCGGCGATCTTGTAGGCTTCGACCGCGTGGTGGAACGCGGTGATGTGATAGCCGAACTCCTTCGACATATCGATCATCTGCGCCATCTCGTCCGCGCGGTAGCAGTGGTTCTGAATCAGGATCTTGCCCTCGAGCACGCCCTTGAGCGTGTCCATCGTGAGGTCGCGGTCCGGCATCTTCCCGCCGTGCGCGTAATAATCGTCCCACTTGTGCTTGTAGGCGACCGCCTTGATCCACGTTTCGCGATCGAGCGCCATATTGCCCATCCGCGTCTGCGGCATATGGTCGTGGCTTCCGAACACGCGCTTGGGATTTTCGCCGCACGCCATCTTGAGGCCGTAGGGCGCGCCCGGGAATTTCATCTCCTGCACCGTGCGGCCGGGGACGTTCTTCAGGACCACCGAGCGACCACCCATCAAGTCGCCCGACCCCGGCAGGATCTGCATCGCCGTGACGCCGCCGTTGACCAGCGCGCGGCTGAAGCCGGGATCCTGCGGCCAGACGCTATGCTCCGCCCAGACGTCGGCATGGATCGGGTCGGTGAGCTCGTTGCCGTCGGAGTTCGCCTCCACGCCCGGCGACGGATAGACGCCGAGGTGGCTGTGGATGTCGATGATGCCGGGCGTCACGAACTTGCCGGTGCCGTCGATCTCGGTCGCGCCGGCGGGCGACGCGAGGTCCGGGCCGCCGATCGCCTGAAGCACGCCGTTGGCGAACACCACCGTGCCGTTATTGATCTGCTGCCCGTCACCGGTGAACACGGTCGCGTGGCGGATCACCGTCAGCACGCCTGGATAGCGGACGTAGGTTGAGGGATAGGCATTCTCATTGATCCGAACGGCAGGCGCAGGCGCAGGCTTCGCCTCCATCGCCGCACAACCGGACAGTAAGACAGCGGCGAGGCTGACGGTCGCGAGAAGGCGCATCTTCACATCACTCCGTGCATGAGTTTCTTGAGCCAGGGCGAGATCGCGAGAAGGATCACGCCGGCGACCATCGTGCTTTCGCCGCCGACCATGAAGGTGTGGGCGTACGTTTGAAGTGCGAGCTCCGGATTGGTCACCTGACCGCCGATCGTCTGGACCGACGCAGCCTGGGCCGCCGCTCCGGCAAGATATTCGCCGATCGAGATGGAGAGGAACCACACGCCCATCATCATTCCGACCACGCGGGCGATCGACAGCTTGGTGATCATGCTAAGCCCCACGGGCGAAATGCACAGCTCGGCGATCGAGTGGAGGAAGTAAGTCAGGACCAGCCACCACAGAGCGACGCGGAAGTCGGCATTCGCCGTTCCGGTGCTCCACGCGAGCACGACGAAGCCAAGGCCGACAAGAAGGAGCGCGATCCCGAACTTGACCTGGATCGAGGGCTCCCAACCCCGCTTGGACATCCAGATCCACAACCAGCTCATGATCGGCGCGAAAATGACGATCGTGATCGGGTTGAAATTCTGCGTCTGCGGCGCCGAGACGAAGATGCCGAACAGCTCCAGCGTCGTGTTGCGGTCGGCAAACAGCGTCAGCGACGAGGCCGCCTGCTCGAACAGCGTCCAGAAGGTGACGTTGAAGACGACCAGGATGATCGCCGCGAGCATCATCTGAAACTCGACCTTGTTGCCGACCTTGTACGACCAGATGGGGATTCCGATCACCGCGGCGAGGAAGGTGATGAAGAGCACCTTTCCGAGGAAAGGCGTCGCGACGATATAGCCCCAGAGGCCGCTTCCCGCTGCGGCCTCCGGCGTCGTCATCACGTTGCAGAAGATCGCCCAGAAGATCGGCACCGAGACGATTGAGAGAATATAGATCAGCCACGCGCGGTCGGGCCCGCTGCGCTCCGGCGGCTCGCCATATCCGGCGAGGCGTCCGCCATCGAACTGGATCATCGCATAGCCGATGAGCATGCCGACCACGACGACGGCAAAGCCCG
>DATCJM010000404.1:0-4150 GCA_036562805.1 Sphingomicrobium sp. | reverse complement strand
CGATTTCGCGATGATGCGCGAGGTGCTGGAGCGGCGTTTCGCGCGGCTCGAGAAAGAGGATCCCGACCGGCAGAGCGGCGAGTGGCCCGACTTGGTCCTGATCGACGGCGGCAAGGGCCAGCTTTCCGCCGTCTGCGAGGTGCTGGAGGATATGGGCGTCCACGACATGCCCGTCGTCGGGGTGGCGAAGGGACCCCATCACGGCCGCGAGGGCCGAGAGATTTTCCACCTGCCCGGGGGGCGAGAGATCACGTTGCAGCCTAACTCCGCTTTATTATTCTATCTTCAGCGCTTGCGCGACGAAGCTCACAGATTCGCGATCGGCACGCACCGGGCGAAGCGGGCGAAGAACCTGACCACCTCGACCCTAGACGAAGTGCCCGGCATCGGCCCGACGCGAAAGCGCGCCCTGCTGATGCACTTCGGTACCGCACGCGCGGTCAAGGGCGCGGCGCTGGAGGACCTCGAGAAGGCGCCCGGGATCAGCAGGACGACTGCGCGCCAGCTCTACGATTATTTCCACCCGGGCGCCTGATGCGCATCGATACGCCGGCGATTGTCTGCGCGCTGCGCAACCACGGCGAGCACGGAGCTATCGTTCGCCTGATGACGTCCGGCCATGGCCTTCAGGCCGCTTACGTCAGGGGCGCTCGGGGCCGTCGGATGCGACCGGTGCTCATCGCCGGCAATGTCGTCCAGGCGCAACTGTCGGCGCGAACGGAGACGCAACTGCCCCAGGCGACGATCGAGCTCGTCCACAGTCGCGGACCGCTCCTGTCAGAGCCCTTGCCGGCCGCAGCGATCGAATGGTCGACGGTGGTTACCGCGACGGTCCTTCCCGAAGGGCAGCCCTACCCGCGCCTCTACGATGCGCTCGAAGCATTACTGGACGCGATCGAGGCGGCGCCGTCGGCGAGCGGCTGGGGCGCGGCCCTCGTCCGCTACGAGCTTCTGCTTCTCGCCGAGCTCGGCTTCGGGCTCGACCTCGAACGCTGCGCCGTCAGCGGCTCGAATGATTCGCTGGTGGCCGTCAGCCCCAAGTCCGGTCGCGCGGTCAGCGCCGCGGAGGCCGAGCCATATGCCGGCCGGCTGCTCCCACTGCCGCCGTTCATCCGTGAAGGCGGGCGCGGCTCGTGGGAGGAAATCGCGCACGGCCTGGCGCTCACCGGCCACTTCCTTGAGCGCGACCTCATCACCGAACGTGCGCGGCCCGTTGCGGAGGCGCGCGCACGGCTCGTCGATCGCCTGCGCCGCGCGGGTGGACTTGCCTAGTTGTCAGTCGAACCGCGTCCGCTAAGTTGAAGTCGTGACGATCGATACGCTCGCAATGCTGTTTCCCAACGTGGCGATGACGCGCGGGATCGCCGTCCGCGTCGCTGTGAGCTTCCTTGCCGAACAGTCGGATCCGTCAAGCAACCGCTGGTTCTGGTCCTACCATGTCCGGATAGAGAACGGCTCGCAGGTGGCCGTCCAGCTTCTCTCGCGCAGCTGGTCGATCGTCGACGGCCGCGGCACTGTCCACGAGGTCGTGGGCGAAGGCGTCGTTGGCGAAATGCCCCTGATCGCGCCGGGCGCCAGCTTCGACTACGTCTCCGGCTGTCCACTGGACACGCCGAGCGGCGCGATGAGCGGCACCTATCGCATGGTCGACGAGGATGGCATTGCCTTCGACGTCGACATCCCGCGGTTCCAGCTGCTGAGCGCCTGAGCCCGTTTTTTCGTGGTTCAGTAGCGGTTTAGCTTGGGGATCGTTATTAATCCGCTTTGAAGCTTCTTGCCACGCGGCGAGCGATTCGAACTAAAGGGTCCAGATGTTCAACTTCGCTCCACGACGCCAAAGCGGCCCATCGGGTCCGCGCGGGTGGCGTGCATATGCGGTCGGAGACATCCACGGCCGGCTCGATCTGCTCGACCAATTACTCGAGAAAATCGAGCAGGATCTGGAGCGCCGGCCGGCGCGCAAGGCGCTGCTGGTCTTCGTCGGTGATCTCATCGACCGTGGTCCCAGCTCAGCCCAGGTGATCGAGCGGCTGCGCACCTATGAGCGGCCGGGGGTCGAAACCGTCTTCATCCTAGGCAATCATGAGGAAGTGCTGCTTCGCGTCCTGCGCGGTGAACCGGATCTCATGACGAAATGGCGCTGGTTCGGCGGCACCGAATGCCTGCAGAGCTATGGTGTCGACACGGCGAAGCTGGCCGGCCTGTCTGACGACGAAGCGCTGGAGCTGGTTCGCCGCGCGATCCCCGAGAAGCATGTGAAGTTCCTTGAGACCTTCGACGACAGCTGCCGCTTCGGCGATTATCTGTTCGTCCACGCCGGCATCAGGCCCGGCGTCGAGATCGACCAGCAGCGGCAGTCCGATCTTCGCTGGATCCGTGAGCCTTTCCTGTTCGACGAGACCGATCATGGCTTCGTCGTCGTCCACGGCCATACCATCCGCCCAGAGGTCGAAATGCGTCCGAATCGCATCGGCATCGACACCGGCGCCTATCGCAGCGGGGTTCTCACCGCGCTCGCAATCGAACGCGCCGAGACCTGGCTGCTCGACACTCGTGCGGCGACGAAGGAGCACGTTTCGTGCTAATTTGCGCCATTTCGGAGATTAGTAGCTCTACATTCGAGAAGTTTTCGAATAGGGAGCTTCGCCGTCCTCGGGAGGTGTAACCGTGTTCTCTGAACTTGTAAGCCGTCGATTTCTTGCGGCCCTGGGCGCGTCGGCAGCGCTCGTGACCGCCGGCTGCGCGGACACGCGCGGTGGTAGCATCCCTTACGATAGGCCACTCGCGGCTCCGGATCAGCAATCGTTCCAGGTGCTTCCGGAAGATTACAAGATCGCGCCGATGGACACGCTGACGATCAAGGTTTTCAAGGCGGACGATCTTTCTGGTGACTATTCCGTCGATCTCGCCGGCCACATCTCCCTGCCGCTGGTCGGTCAGGTCGAAGCGGCGAACCTCACCACGTCCCAGCTCGACGACAAGCTGAAGGGCCTGCTCGGCCAGAAATATTTCCAGCATCCCGACGTCAGCGTCGCGATCAAGGAATCGACCGCTCACGTCGTGACGGTGGATGGCGCGGTGACCCAGTCGGGCCAGTTCCCGGTCGCCGGCTCGATCACCTTGGTTCAGGCCGTCGCGCTTGCGCACGGGACGACCCCCGATGCGAACGCGCGTCGTGTCGCGGTCTTCCGGACCATCGATGGCCAGCGGATGGCGGCGGCCTTCGACCTGACCTCGATCCGTCGCGGTGAGGCCAAGGATCCGGCAATCTACCCGGGGGACATCGTCGTGGTCGACGGCTCGAAGATCAAGGAAGCGGAAAAGCAGATCTTTGCTGCAGTCCCGCTTCTGTACGCGTTCAGAGCCATACCGTGATGAGGCGTGGGGCAACAGATCCGCGAGGCGAGCGACCGTGAATACCAGCCTTCCAGTACCCAATGACGGCGGCCCGTGGGCGATCGGACCCTATAATGCGGACAGCGATCAGCTCGTTCGTGGCCAGCGCAACTATTCCGCGGCGAACATCCTCGATTTCGCAACGCTCATGCGGATCGTCCACCATTGGCGGTGGCTGGTCCTCGGCGCGGTCGCGCTCGGCCTCGCAGGCGCCATCCTCGCAACCCTGCTTACCCGCCCCGTCTATCGCGCGTGGGTGACGCTCCAGGCTAATCCACCCTCATTCCAGGTCACGGATGAGAAGGATAACAGTGCTGACGAATCTCGCCTCGTGACCGGCGGAGATTTTGTGGCGACGCAGATCGGACTGATTCAAAGCCAGAGCGTTGCCGAAAGGGCAGCGCAGGAGGTCAACCTCGCAAACAATCCCGCTGTAATTCCACAAGAACTCGACGCTTCTAAGCGGCTTGAGGAAGCGACCGTCCTCGTCCAGAAGGGCGTTACCGTCACTCCTCCGGACGTCGGTGAACTCATCAAGTTCAGCTATGACTCCACGTCACCGCAGCTCGCCGCTTCGATTGCGAATGCCGTCGCGGACAGCTTCATCAATACGGCCATCCAGCGCCGCTATGAATCGTCGGCCTACGCCCGCAATTTCCTCGAGCGGCAGATCAACAAGACCCGCAGCGACCTCGAACAGTCCGAACGCCAGCTGGTTGGCTATGCACAGGCGCAAGGCATCATCAACACCAGC
>DATCJM010000396.1:0-1526 GCA_036562805.1 Sphingomicrobium sp. | reverse complement strand
ATTGCGCGAGATTCGTCCGGAGCAATGAGCCGCGTCTGGGCGGCGAAGGTCGGCTGGGACGCGATCATCGAGCAGCCGTCCGATCCGATCGGATGTCCACCCATCGAAACCAGCGCGCGGCTCCAGGCTGGATCGCAACTGGCGACAGGTGTGTTCGGCAGCGGCTGATCGAACCGGAGTGCGCGATCGATGTCCATCCCGCGCCCGTTCCACAGGAGCGCGTAATAGCGAAGCTGTGGCGCATAAGCCGTCACACCCGGATCAGTCAGGCCGGGTTCGACCACCGTCACTCGGCGGATGCCGCGGTCGTGCAGCGTCTGGAACAGCGCGCCGTAGCTCGCCCGCGGATAGAAGGCGCGCTGCGGCAGGATTTCGTAGCGGATCCGGATCGCCGGGACGGTGATAGTGACGAGAGCCACTGCTGCCAGGGCAGGGGCGAGCACGACGGCGGCACGCGGCGGATCGCCGCGGCGGAAGAAGCGCTCGACCTGCTCGTGAACCGCGATCGCGCAGGCAATCGCGAACCATGGAATTGCCGGAAGCACATATTGGATGAGCCGGGTCGCCGGGACGCTGATCAGCACGAGCTCGGCCGCGGCGCAGCAGAGCGCATAGACGAGCGCCTGCCTCGACTGGCCCTTCGCGCCAATCAGGCCGGCGGGCGCGAGCAGCACGAACGGCCCGGCGCTGAAGATGCCGCTGTAGAGCACCGCTTTCAGGTAGATCCACCAGGGCTTTGGGTTCTGGCCGAGCTGGCTTTCATACCGGCCCGCGAAATCATTGTACCAGACGGCGTGGAGGTAGCCGGGCGCGAGCCGCTCGCGCAGCAGGTAGAAGAGCGCGAGCGGGACCAGCGCCGCTGCCACCATGACGATGTAGCGCGGAGTGGCGAACGCTCTCCCAAGCCGCCGCGAAACGAGCAGGTACAGGGCGACGCCGGCGCCCGGGAGCAGCCCCGCGATCGTCTTCGTCATGACCGCCCCGGCGACAAGCGCGCCCGCGATGAGCAGCTGGTGCGCCGTCGGGCGGCTTCGGTGCACCGCGAAGAAGAATATGCTCAGGTAGGCCGTCGTGAAGAAGCAGAGCAGGGAATCGTAATCGGCGGTGCGCGCGCCATGCTCGCCGTAGAAAGCGGCGCTCGCGGCAAGGAGGATCATCGCCAGTGCTGCCGTCGCCACGGAGTGCGTGACCCGCCGCACGAAAACGAAAACAACCAGCAAAGTGCCAAGCGCTGCAAGCATCGCCGGCAGCCGAAGCGCCAGCTCCGACGGCCCAAACAGGGTCATCGACGCATTCATCAGCCAGATCATCAGCGGCGGCTTGCTGTTCCACAGGTCCGGCGCGAAGCCGTAGGTGGTGACGAAGCTCCAGCCGTGCTGGTTCATCTCGAGCGCGTTCACCGCCAGACGCGATTCATCCCAGATGATGATCGGTGGCGTGCGCGGATCGACGAACATGAACAGCGCGCAAAGCACCAGCAGGCCAGCCGCGACGAGCTTTGCTCGAAGCCGCCGGTCCCGCACCCA
>DATCJM010000394.1:0-2109 GCA_036562805.1 Sphingomicrobium sp. | reverse complement strand
GACGGCGGCGACCTCGTACAATTCGACGTCCGGGTGCTGGACGATCGCTTCGAGCTCGTCGTCCGGCATGACCAGGCGCGAGAACCACAGCCAGGGCGCGCCGACCCTGCGGAACAAGGCGCGATACTGTTCGGCGGTGGGAATGTCGAAGCGGCGCAGCTGAAGCGTGTCGTGCGGCACCTCGCCGGCCGGACGCGCGCGCATTTCGAGATAGGTGACCACGGCGGCAAGCTCGCCGTCCGCGACGGGCTCGTAGCTCACCCGATCACTTCCACTTCGCCAGCGGGGGGAGGCTCATCAGGATCGCGTCGACGTTGCCGCCGGTCTTGAGCCCGAACAGCGTGCCGCGGTCGTATAGCAGGTTGAACTCGACGTAGCGGCCGCGGAATTCGAGCAGGCGCTCCATGTCCTCCGGCGTGAACGGCGAGTCCATGCGCTTGCGGACGACCTGGGGGAAGATGTCGAGGAAGGCTTCACCGACATCGCGCGTGAAGGCGAAATGAGCGTCGAAATGATCCTCGAGATAATCGTAGAATATGCCGCCGACGCCGCGCGAGACACCGCGATGCGGGATCCAGAAATAGTCCTCCGCCCACTTCGAGAAGCGCGGATAGAAGGTCGGGTCGTGCTTGGCGCAGGCGGCGCGCAGGCGCGCGTGGAAGGCCTCGGTGTCCGCTTCGTAGGGAATCGCCGGATTGAGATCGGCGCCGCCGCCGAACCAGCGCTTCGTCGTGGTCAGGAAGCGCGTGTTCATGTGCACGGCCGGCGCGTGGGGATTGGCCATGTGCGCGACGAGGCTGATGCCGGTTGCGAAGAAGCGCGGGTCTTCGGACGCGCCCGGGATATTTTTCGCAAATTCCGGGCTGAACTCGCCGCCGACCGTCGAGACGTTGACCCCGACCTTCTCGAACACGCTGCCGACCAGCTGGCCGCGGACGCCACCACCGCCCGGCTGGCCGGTCGCATCCGTTCGCTCCCACGGGAGATAAGTGAAGGCGGCTTCGGAGCCGGCTTCAAGCTCGATCGCTTCGAATGCCGAGCAGATGCGGTCGCGCAGGGATTCGAACCATTCGCGCGCGGCCTGTTGCTGGTCGTCGAGCTCGATCATCGCGGGGGTCATTGCGTCGATGGCGCAAGCGACGCAAGCCGGGCCTTTGTCAGCCGCCGGGCTCCCACGACTTCACTTTGCGGCTGCCGCTCCACAGCTCGGCCGCGCGTCCTTCCCGCCAAGCTTCGGCGATGTACACCGCCTGTTCGTCATCCTTCGCTTCGAATTCGTGCGAATAGGAAATGCGGCGTTCGGGCCCGTGAAGAAAATAGAGGCGGTACTGCGCCTGGGGCGGACCACCGGACGGGCGCTTAACTGACGGTCTATGCGGCCGCTTCTCTTCCAAATCATGCCCCCGCAGCAATCAGCCTGAATCCCGATTCGGCGCCGTCACTATCGCGAAATCATCGTTCACTTACAAGCAGTTGACTTAAGTTACAAAGCGCTCGTGAAGGAGATGTAATGGGGCGAAAGGGCGCAGAACCCGGGTCAGTAGGCGCGGCGCTGGGCGCTGACGAGCATCCGCAGCAGCATGGCGACGGGGCGAGGGACGCCGACTTTGCCCTCCAGCCACAGGCTGACTGCGGAGCGCGAGACGCCGATCGCCAAAGCGAGGTCGTTCTGCGTGCGGTAGCCGAGGCTGCGCATCGAAGAACGCAGCTCGTCGGGCGACATCGAGGCGAGGCGCTCGTCCATCTAGATCGCGTCGGCCCCGCGATCGCCTGTCCGGATCCGGATCGCCTGCTCGACGTGCATGACGAAGATCTTGCCGTCGCCGATGCGCCCGGTGCGCGCGGCATTTTCGATCGCTTCGATGACGTTGTCGGCGAGGCTGTCTTCGACGACCACCTCGATCTTCACCTTGGGCAGGAAGTCGATCACATATTCGGCGCCGCGATAGAGCTCCGTGTGCCCCTTCTGCCGGCCGAAGCCCTTCACCTCGGTGACCGTGATTCCGGAGACTCCGACGTCGTGGAGCGCGTCCTTCACGTCGTCGAGCTTGAACGGCTTGATGATCGCCTCGATCTTCTTCACGCCGAAGCCCCTGTTGTTCTGGCGAT
>DATCJM010000327.1:0-10326 GCA_036562805.1 Sphingomicrobium sp. | reverse complement strand
AAGGAATTCCACACCGACGTCAAGGGCGTGACCGTCGCCATCATGCTGACGCTGGCCGCGCGGCCGATCGGCGCCTTCTGATTCGGCTGGCTGGCCGAGAAGTTCGGACGCCGGCCGGTGCTGATGGCCGACATCATCCTCTTTTCGATCTTCGAGTTCGCGTCCGGCTTCGCGCCGTCGCTGACGAGCCTGCTGGTACTTCGGTTCCTGTTCGGCGTCGCGATGGGAGGCGAGTGGGGACTTGGCGCCAGCCTGGTCATGGAAAGCATCCCGGCGCGGCTTCGCGGGCCGGTGTCGGGACTTCTCCAGAGCGGCTATCCGTCGGGCTATTTCGTCGCAAGCATCGTCTATTATCTGCTGTTCGACACGATCGGTTGGCGCGGCATGTTCATGGTCGGCGTCGCGCCCGCGCTCCTCGTGCTGCTCATCCGCATCCACGTGAAGGAAAGCCCGGTCTTCGAGGTCCAGCGCGATAAGAAGCGCGCGAGCCCGATCAGGGAGCTGCTGCGCTACTGGAAGACCGCGCTCTACATGATCGTGCTGATGGCCGCGTTCAACGCGTTCAGCCACGGCACGCAAGACCTCTACCCGACCTTCCTCCAGCAGCAGCATCACTTCGACACGCACACCACGGGCATCCTGACCGCGATCATGAATATCGGCGCCATCGTCGGCGGGATCGGGTTCGGCATCTGGTCGGAGCGCCTGGGGCGCAAGCGCGCAATCATCATCGCCAGCATCCTCGCGCTTCCGGTCATCCCGCTGTGGGCATTTGCGTCGACGCCATTGCTGCTCGCGGTCGGCGCATTCCTGATGCAGGTCGCGGTGCAGGGCGCGTGGGGAATCGTCCCTGTCCACTTGAACGAACTGTCGCCGCCGGCCGCGCGCGCGCTGTTTCCCGGCTTCGCTTACCAGCTCGGCAATCTGATCATGTCGAAGAACGCCGTATTCCAGGCGCAGATCGCCGAGAGCCACGGCAATAATTACGGCCTCGCGCTCGCAATCTTTGGCGGGTCGATGGCCGTCCTGATCGTCGTCTGGACCGCATTCGGGCCCGAGCGCAAGGAAGCGGATTTCATGGCCGATGCGCGCGAAGCGCACGAATAGCCCCGCTAAACTTCAGCCGTCCAAATGCGTTGTCCGGTCGAGGACGAATGTAGTGTCGACCTATAGCGGAACCGCCGACCGGCCCGACCGGGCGAAGGCCATCGCCGCCGTCATTGCGGTGCACGCCGCGCTCGCGTTCGTCATCCTCTCCGGCCTCAACGTCCGCAACGTGAGCGAGGCGGTCGAGCGGCTGAAGACATTCAACCTCACCCAGCCGCCGCCACCGCCGCCCGTGCCGCCTCCGCCAAAGCCCAGCCCGCACCAGGCGATGAAGAAGGCCGCGGGTGCCCCCGCGCCGAAGGCCGAAGCGGCCCCGATCGTTGCTCCGCCACCGAAGATCCCGATGCCCTCGCCTCTCCCCGCTGCGAAGGTCGCCGGCACGGGCAGCGCTCCGAGCTCCGGTGCCGGAACGGCCGGCAGCGGCACGGGAGCGGGCGGGGCCGGCAACGGGCCGGGCGGCGGAGGCTATGGCGATTATTCGCGCTTCACGCCCGCCCGGCTCGTCAGTAACATCCCGAACTTCGAATATGGCCGCCTCGCGGCCACCGGCATTCCGAGCGGCCTCGTCGGCGTCCGTATCCTCGTCGGCCCGGATGGCAGCGTATCCAATTGCCGGATCGCGCGCTCAAGCGGCGACGCGTCGATCGATGCGCTCGTCTGCCAGCTGACGACGCGCTACGTCCGCTTCTCGCCGGCGCGCGACCCGTCCGGCCGCGCCGTCGCGCAGGACATCACTTATTTCCCCAACTGGCGCCGGCGCTGAGCGTCAGCGAGTGGCCGTAGTCGTGGCCGCCACGCTGTTGCTGCTGTTGGTGCCGGCGAGCATCGCTTTGTCACGGCCGTAGGCGTCGTCGTAATAAGCGATCGTCTGGCCGTTCGGCATCGCAGTCAGGTAGGTGATGTAGACGGGCACCGGCTGGTCGAGCGGCACGGGCTCTTCCGTCCCGTGGCCCTCCCACGTCAGCTCCTTGTGGAACAGCCAGCGGCTCAGCCGCCACGCATCCTCGAGCCGTACGCATCCGCCGCTGAAGTAGCGGACCGATTCCTTGAACAGGTTCCGGCGCGGGTTGTCGTGGAGGTAGACCCCGAACTGGTTCGGGAACATGAACTTGATCCGGCCCATGAAATTCTCGGGCCCCGGCTTCTGGCGGAGCAGCACCTGCTCCTTGCCGTCGCGCACCGCGTCCCAATCGATCTTCGACGCGTCGAGCACCTGCGCGTCCCGGCTCCAGTCGGACACCTGCTCGTAGCCCATGCGCTCGAAATAATGGAAACCGTATTTCTCGACGTTCTGCCCGACGTCTTCCCAGGCGAGGTCGGGCGGCACGTACCAATAAGGGTTGAGCGCGGCGTAGCGGATGTAAGCGGTGAGCATCGGCGTCGGCCATTTGGTCTGGCCGACCACGACCACCATCGAATCCACCGGCTTGCCGTCCTCGTACATGTACAGCCGCTGCTCGGCGGCGTTGACGAGCACGTAGCGCTGCTTGCCCGCCGGAAGGGCCCGCGCGCGCTTCAAGTTGAGCTCGAGCGTGTCGCGCTTCTGGTCGTCGGTATATTGGTGCTGCGCGAGCGCGCTCCGAAGCTCGCCGTAGATCGGGTTCATCCAGCCGAGATTCTGGACATAATCGGATAGCGACGGCGCCGCCGACGCTTCGAGCAGCGTCGCGAGGGGCGACGGCGGAGTCGGCCTCAGGCTCGCATCGACATAAGTGATTCCAACGCCCGGATCCTGCCGCAGCGCCTGGACGTAAGCGACGAACGCATTGGACAGCGCCTCGTCCGCGCGCTCGACATATTTGCGCTTCCCGGAGTGCGCTGCCTGGAGCGCTTTCTCCAGCTCGTTGAGACTGTAGGCCTGCGGGTTGAGGCCATCGAGATTCGAGGTTGCGAGGAGGCTGATCAGCCGTTGCGAAGCGTCGCCGGCTGCCGGTGTCAGCCACAGCGGCGCGCCGTTTCGCGCCTTGTAGAAATCGGCGACGGACTGGCCCGCCGCTGCTGCGGGCTGAGCCGCCACCACAGGAGCGTTCTCCGCCCTGGCCGCCGCCGGCATGGCGAAAGCGGCCGCACCGAACATCAGTGCCGCAGCAATCCGCCCCGTCTTTTGAAAATAGTGCACCGGCCGAGGGCCGGTGCACCAGTTACGCAAACTTTCCACTCTTTCTCCGATATTGGCTCGCGTTCTTAGCCGCGTTCGCCACTCCGGGTCGGCGCCGAATAGGTCGGAGCCGGGGCCGGAGCCGGAGCAGCGGCGGGGCCACCGGCATAATATTGCCCGTTGTAGACATATCCGTCCACCACGCCGTCATTATTCCGGTCGGCCCAGATCGCGCCGGCGAGACCGCCGACCGCAGCGCCGATCACTGCGCCTGCCGGGACGCTGACGCCCGGAAGGACCGCGCCGGCGACCGCGCCGAGCGCTGCGCCGCCAAGGGCGCCGGTCACGACCGCGTGAGTCGTCGGATCATAACCCGACGGCGCGCCCGGATAATATTGGCCGTTGTAGACGTAGCCGTCGACATAGCCGTCATTGTTGTTGTCGGCCCACACGGCGCCGGCAAGGCCGCCGATCGCCGCACCAACCGCCGCGCCGGTGATCGTGCTGATCCCCGGAGCAACCGCGCCGACGACCGCGCCGCCGGCCGCGCCGACCGCCGCGCCCGTCGCGATATCCGAGTTCATCCGCGGATTCGACGTGCACGCGCCAAGCGCGGCAGTGCCCGCAAGCGCCAGGGCCAAAATGGATTTACGCATCGCTCTATCTCCCGTTGTGTTGAGCTGCCGGAACATGCGCCGCACGCAGCACTACCGCCGCAGAGCGGTGCATGTCACAATCGCAGGAACGACGATTGCGGCTCATCGTTCCGCAGCCGCGACAAAGTCGCTCTCGACGGCTCTTGCACGCTTCACAACAGGAGTAGGCAAGTCATTGATTATGAGGTGGAAAGTACGACCGTTATGAAGGCAACCATTTATCACAACCCGATGTGCGGAACGTCGCGCAAGACGCTCGACATCCTGCGCGAATCCGGTTGCGACGTGCAGATCCAGGAATATCTGAAGGAAACACCCTCGCGCGAGGAGTTGAAGCGCCTCTACGAGCGTGCGGGTATCAGCCCGCGCGACGGGCTCCGCGCCAAGGAACCACTCGCCGAGGAGCTTGGGCTCACCCGCCCGGACGCGACCGACGACGAAGTGCTCGACGCGATGGTCAAGCACCCGATCCTGATCGAGCGCCCGATCGTCGCGACGGCGAAAGGCGTCCGCCTCTGCCGCCCGCAGGACCGGGTGAGGGAGATAATTTAGCTTCGGCCATGAGCCGTCTCGATCCTCGTCTCCTGCTCCAGGGCTATGCGACCGGCATTTTCCCGATGGCGGACAGCCGCGAGGCGGACGAGCTGTTCTGGGTCGAGCCGCGCAATCGCGCGATTATCCCGCTGGACCGCTTCCATCTGTCGCGGTCGCTCCGCCGGACTCTGCGTTCCGGGCGCTTCAACGTTACCCGCGACCGCGACTTTCATGGCGTCATCAGCGCATGCGCCGACCGTGAGGAGACATGGATCAACGCGGAGCTCGAATCCGCCATGCTCGCGCTCCACGCTTCGGGCCACGCCCATTCCATCGAGGTATGGGAAGGGGAGCAGCTCGTCGGCGGCCTCTATGGCGTCAAGCTCGGCCGCGCTTTCTTCGGCGAAAGCATGTTCAGCCGGCGAACCAACGCCTCCAAGGTGGCGCTCGCCTCGCTCGTCGCCCGGCTGAAGGTCGGCAATTTCACGCTGCTCGACTGCCAGTTCATGACCGAACATCTGGCATCGCTCGGCGCGGTCAGCGTCCCGCGCGAGACTTATGTCGCGTTGTTGTCGGCCGCGCTCGGAGGCGTGGCAGTCGCGGGTGTCGCGGGCTTCGGCGACGGCTTGGCCGCTCCGTTGGAAGCGCCGCCGGACTTCGCGGCGCTCGACAGGTTGCTCGAGCTTGCCGGCGCTGCGGGCGCGGGCGGCCCTGCCGGATACGTCATCGCGCAGCTCTTGGGCCAGACGTCATAGACCGGATGCTCGACGACGTTCAGCGACGGGGATTCCTTGTAGAGCCATCCCGAGAAGACGCGCTGCCAGCTCTTGTCCGGTTGATGCACGTCGACCTGGACGAAGGCGCCGGTCAGCTTCTCCGGCTCCCACGGCGCCGTCGTCTCGCACGCTCGCAACCGAACGATCACGTCCTTCCAGCGAGCCGACTGGCCCGGCTTGAGCGTCACGTTCTGGACGATCCCGTTGCGCTTGTTGAGAATACCGAGGACGGCGACCCGCTGCGCCATCGGCGTGACCCCGCCCTGGCCCCCGGCGGTCACCGGCGCGTTTGTCGTCGCAGGCGCAAGCGCATTTTGCTGTTGTGCACCTTTGCCGCACGCGGCGAGCGCAAGCGTCATCAGCAGCGGTGCGGCGATCTTCCCCACGTTTATTCGGGAATCCAGGGCTCGTAGTCGCCGGTCGAGGCGGGACGGATCCTGCCTGACCCAAGCGCTCCGTCGGGGCGGAATGCCTCCATCGTCCCGGTCAGGTTCGGGGTCGGCTTCTGCTGGAACTTGCGGATCGGCGGCAGCGCCTTTTCCGGCAGCTCGTCGATCGTGCCCCTCAGCCACAACTGCCACGCGGGCGGGACTCGGCTGCCGTCATTGCTTCCGCTGTAGATCACCCACCGGCGCCACGGACGCTTCTTGTCCTGGTAATAGAGATTGCCTTCGTCGTCCCTCCCGACCTCGTTGCCGAAGCGGCGGGTCCACAGCGCCGTTCCCCACGTCGCGCCGTTCCACCAGGTGAATGTTCTCGACCAGAAACCCATGGGTGCGTGCCTGTGCCAACTTCCTATCCTCCCCGCAAGGGAGGCGGCGCCGCCGGCTAGCCGCGCTCGGCGTGGAGAGGGGCGGCCGCGCCCCATTGCACCACATCCCCCTCGCGGATGCCGAGTTCCGCCGCGCGTCCGCCGCGGATCTCGAGCACTGCCGCCACCGGTTCACCGGCCGGCACCGGCGTCTCGTCGAGCGGCTTGGCGGTCGCGATGCGGGCGATCGTTCCATCGGCGCGGATGAAGACCATATCGAGCGGGATGAGCGTGTTCTTCATCCAGAAGGACACGCTCTGCGGCGGGTCATAAGGGAAGATCATCCCCTGATCGGCGCCGAGCGAGCGGTAGAACATCAGACCATGTTCCTGCTGCTCGGGCGTCGCCGCGATCTGGACGGTGAACATGTGCGTCGCGGTCGCGGTGCGGATGGTCAGCGGCACTTGCTTGAGCCCGGTCTGCGGACTGCCTTGCTCGGCTGGGACATTTTGTGCGGTTGCTCCGGGGCTGCATGCCGCGAAGGCGGCCGCAGCGAGGACTAATCCTCCGATGCGTCGCAGTCGCGCAATTCGACGGCCGTCAGGCCCTTCGCCGTGGTTGCGATCCGGGCCTTGAGCAGCTGCCCCGGCTGAAGTTCCGGAAGATGGGCAGTGCGCACGGTTTCCATATGCACGAAGACGTCCTCGCCGCCCGATTCGTCCGGGCGCTTGACGAAGCCATAGCCGCGAACGCGGTTGAACCATTTCACCTCCACCGGCTCGAACTCGCCGGCCGTATCGGCCAGCGCCTTGCGGTCAGCCCGCTCTCCGGAAGGCATGGACGAGCGCGGCTGCTGGGGCAAGGCGGAGCTGACGTCGATCGAGATGATGCGCTTGGCCTGAAGCCCGCGCTCGAGTCGCACCGGCACGCATTCGATGATCGCCCCTTCAGGGACGCTTCGCCGGCCGTGCTCGCGGAGCACGCTGAAGTGCAGGAGCACGTCGCCGTCGATTTCGTCGCTGACCAGGAAGCCGAACCCCCGCGTCGCATCGAACCACTTCACGCGCCCCGTGACCGGCGGCAACTCCGCCGGATCGAGGGGATCTTCTTTTGACACCACGTTGGGCCGTACCTCTCCCTCGGCCAGACTGACGGACGCGCTTACCATCGCCACGTCTTACCACTCTAAGATGTGTCGGCAAACCGACTTTGACAGGCCTAACTTTAGTTAGCGGTCGAGACGCGCCTGCTCGCGGAGGACATCCATATCCACAGGGGTTCCGGGCTCCAGCCGCGCGATCACCCGAGCCAGGTCGAACGAGTGGCCGGCCCGGACCATGGCGGCGATCGCTCTTTCGCGCTGCTTCGGGTCTTCCGGCGGCTCTGCCGCAAACGGTCCGATCCTGCGCCGCTCGGCAAATCGCAGCGCAGCCTCGAGCGCATGCGCGTCGGCATGATCCCGCGCTTCCCCCGAATCCTCCTCGCCAACACCCGCGACCCTCAGTTTCTCGGACAGACGCCGTTTGCCGTAGCCCCGGCTGGCGAGCGCCTGCGACTTGGCCAGGGCGTAGGCAGCATCGTCGACATAGCCGAGTTCGCAAAAACGGTTCGCAAGCCCGTCAAGGTCGGGTTCGCGTGCCTCGTTCCACCCGCATTCGCGCAGCTTTCGCGAGAGGTAGGCGCGGAGTTTCGCCCGCGTCGTCGCATATCTTCCGACGTAGCGCACGGCGATCTCCTCGAGCCGCCTGGAGTCGAGCGGAGGCCGTCGTCGTGGGGCGTTGGGAGGTGCCATTGCGCCGTTTTTGTGCCACAGTCGCCCCGCATCAGGAAACCGCCCGCCGCGGAGAGGCGCGGGCGCAAGGATGAACAGCCAAGAAAGGGTCGGCGTGCTGGAGCGCAACGCCTCTGTGAAGAACGAGCTTGCCCCGCCGGGCGCGACACCGACCCTCGACACACTTCCGCGCCGGCTCGCCGATTTCGCAACCATCGGCGAAGCGCTGGACTATGCCGCCACGGGATGCCGCGGGCTCAACTTTCATGATGCGCGCGGGACGCTCGCGCGAGCCTACACCTTTGGCGAGTTGCGGGCGGATGCGCTCGAGCATGCGCAGCGCTTCCTCGCCCTCGGCGTCAAGCCGGGCGATCGCATTGCGCTCGTCGCCGAAACCGGCGCCGACTTCCCCGCCTGCTTCTTCGGCGCGGTTTATGCAGGTGCATGGCCGGTGCCGTTGCCGCTGCCGACCAGTTTCGGCGGGCGCGAAGCCTATGTCGACCAGCTCGGAGTCCAGCTGAAGAGCTGCGACCCGGTCCTTTTCCTCTATCCGGCCGAGCTCGCCGATTTCGGCACCGCAGCCGCGGCGAAAGCCGGGGTTACCTCGCGGTCCTGGGAAACTTTGGCGGACGTGCAGCCGGCGACCGGCGAGCTGCCGACGCCCAGTCCCGACGACATCGCCTATCTTCAATATTCGAGCGGCTCGACGCGTTTCCCGCACGGCGTTGCCGTCACCCATCGCGCCTTGCTCGACAATCTCCACGCACACGGCATCGGCCTGAAAGTGCAGGACAGCGATCGCTGTGTCTCCTGGCTGCCGTGGTATCACGACATGGGGCTGGTCGGCTGTTTCCTGTCGCCGATGTCGCTGCAGTTTTCCGTCGATTATCTGAAGACCGAGGATTTCGCCCGCCGGCCGCTCGCCTGGCTCGACATGATCACGCGCAATCCCGGGACGACAGTCAGCTATTCGCCGACCTTCGGCTACGACATCTGCTCACGCCGGATGAGCTCGCAGACGCGTGCGGAAGACCGGTTCGACCTGTCGCGTTGGCGGATCGCGGGGAACGGCGCGGACATGATCCGCCCCGACGTCATGCAGGCATTCGTCGACTGCTTCGCCGCGGCGGGATTCAAGGCGAGCGCCTTCTGTCCGAGCTACGGCCTTGCCGAAGCGACCCTCGCCGTCTCGCTGATGCCGCCGGGCGAAGGCATTCGCGTCGAGCTGGTCGAGGAGAATGAGCTTTCCGGGGGTACAGCCGGGGAGGATGACCAGCCCAAGCGTTACCGCGCAGTCGTCAATTGCGGCCGTCCTGTGACCGGCATGGAAATCGAGATCCGCGGCCCCGCGGGCGAGATCGTGGCCGAGCGCGGCATCGGCCAGGTGTTCGTTCGCGGCACCAGCGTCATGCACAGCTACTTCCGCGACGAGGAATCAACCCGCGCCTGTCTCTCCGAGGACGGTTGGCTCGACACCGGCGACATGGGCTACCTGTCGCACGGCTATATCTTCATCGTCGGCCGCGCCAAGGACATGATCATCATCAACGGGCGCAACCATTGGCCGCAGGACATCGAATGGGCGGTCGAGCAGCTGCCTGGCTTCAAGTCGGGCGACATCGCTGCCTTCGCGATCACCGGCCCGTCCGGCGAGGAAACGCCGGCCGTTCTCGTCCATTGCCGCGTATCCGACAATGAAGAACGCGGCCGTCTTCGCGACGAGATTCGCGAACGCGTGCGCGCCATTACGGGCATTACCCCGGTCGTCGAGCTGGTTCCGCCACGCACCCTCCCGCGCACCAGCTCTGGCAAGCTGTCCCGAACCAAGGCGCGCAACCTCTACCTTTCGGGCGAGATCCAACCCTACGATATTGCTGCCTGATACCGCGCTCGCAGGTCGAAAAGTTAATCAATATTTTACAGCTGGCCTCCACAACCGGCATCGTGCCGGGTGGGAGCATTTGTGATGCAGCGTGCGCAGGCGTGGGCGCGGCGTAAGGACCGTCATCCTGTCGAGATCGACGCTGTCGTCCACCGGGCCGACGGGCGCAAGGAACCGGTGACACTCAGCAACTTCTCCGACGAAGGCTGCCGGATCGAAAGCGACGGGGATTTCCACGTCGGCGAACGGCTTCAGATCGCCATTCCGCGGATGGGCCACATCAAGGCGCAAGTCCGCTGGTCGACGCCGGGCAGCGTCGGCGCGCGCTTCGTCGCCGAAAGCGATTTCTAGCTCGACCGCTGTGGTCCCACGCCAGCGCGCGCGCGGCAGTTACGTCTCAGGCGGCCCGTTCTGACCGCCGCGCCAGCGGAAGCATCCGCCCGAGCACCCGGTCGTGCAATCCGTAATGATGATAGAGCGCGGCAAGCGCGTGGCCGAACGCGATGATGACGATCGCCCAGCCGACATAGTCGTGGGATTGAGCCAGCAGGTGCCGCGTGGGACGCGGCAATTGGCCGTAGGGACCGGCGATATCGAATAGTCCGAAGAAGCTCACCGCATGGCCCTGCCCCCAGCGCCATCCCCAGCCCAGCGCTGCCTGCACGACCAGCAGTAAGTAGAGCAGGTAATGGACCGCGGTGGAGGCGGTCTTGGTCCAGCCGCTGACGATCGAACCCCGGTGATGGCCTAC
>DATCJM010000314.1:0-2099 GCA_036562805.1 Sphingomicrobium sp. | reverse complement strand
TCGTCCTTTATCGAATGAAGCTTCCCGATCACGAATGTCCTTATGGGCTCCTAGCCAAGCGAATGCTGGAGGACGCGGGCATGCCGTTCGACGATCGCCCGCTCACGTCGCGTGAAGAAACCGACGCATTCAAGGACGAGCAAGGGGTCGACACGACTCCGCAGGTCTTCATCGATGACGAGCGCATCGGCGGCAGCGAAGAACTCGCTTCCTATCTCGAGACGTCGGACGCCTGACGGATCAGTCCGCAAGCGCACCTGAGATGACGAACAAGGGGCGCGCCAAGGCCGACTTCATCATGGACTGGCCGGCACTTGCCAGCGCCAGCGCGATCACAACGACGCCGGCAAACTCGATCGACCGGCCGGTGACTCGGCTCTTCTCTTCGAGGCGCGGCCGCTTGCGGCGCTCACCCGACCCGGCCGTGAGCTGAAGTGAGGGTGACTGGCCGAGCGTGACGATCTGTTCGACGGGAACGCGGTCATCCGATTTCAGACCGGCTCGTCCGCCATCGCGCCAGACCACCCGGGCGATGATGATGTGATCGCCGCGTCGGATCTCTACCTCGGTACCGCGTGTCAGCGGCCGGCCGCTGTGGATCATTAGCCCGCGCGACGAGATGTTGAGTATGCAAGCGTCGCTCCACGAAGCACCATGGCGCAGACGCGCGGGGACGAGCACGCGCCGGCGCAACTCGCGCGGTCTCTGTGTTCGTGAAGGCTGCGCCCGGGACATCGCTTGGGCGGCTAGAACTCGAGCGGTGATCGACCTCTAAACCATTCTTCCGAAACGGCGCCGTTCGCGCTAGCGCCGTTCGATGCACAGGTCACCGATCGAAGCTGCCGATGCGGGCGCCGCGGCTTTTCCCGATTGGTCCGCTTTGGGCCCGAATGCCCGCCGCGCGCTGCTCAATCGCGCTGCCGACGAACTCGAAGCGCGCGCGGACCAGTTCGTCGAGGCCATGGCCGAGGAGCTTCGGGCGTCCGAGCCGTGGGCGCGGTTCAATGTGATGCTCGGTTCCGGCATGGTTCGCGAAGCCGCCGCGCTCACGACGCAGATCAGCGGCGAAGTGATCCCGTCGGACAAACCCGGCCTGCTGTCGATGGCGTTGCGCGAGCCCGTCGGAGTAGTGCTGGGGATCGCCCCGTGGAACGCCCCGGTGATCCTCGGCTGCAGAGCCGTGGCGGCCCCTCTTGCGTGCGGTAACACGGTGATCCTCAAAGCCTCGGAGCGCTGCCCGCGCACGCACGGCCTGATCGTCGAAGCATTCGAAGCGGCTGGATTTCCAACCGGCGTGGTCAACCTCGTCACGAACGATCCGGCGGATTCCGCCGAAGTCGTCGGATGCCTCATCGACCATCCGTCGGTCAGGCGGATCAACTTCACCGGTTCGACGGCTGTCGGAAGGATCGTCGCCCGGCGGGCGGCCGAGCATCTCAAGCCCGTCCTGCTCGAGCTCGGGGGCAAGGCGCCGCTGATCATCCTCGAGGACGCCGACCTCGAGGAAGCGGTCAAGGCCGCGGCGTTCGGCGCCTTCCTCAACGCCGGTCAGATCTGCATGTCGACCGAGCGGATCATCGTCGTCGAGGCCGTCGCCGACGAGTTTGTTCGCAAGTTCGCCGAGAAAGCAGCGGCCATGCCTGCCGCTGCCGTGGGCGATCAAATCGACGAGGCTGCCCAGACGAGGATCGCTGCGCTCGTCGACGACGCGGTCAACAAGGGAGCAATATGGCTCGCCGGCACGAGCGCGATCGTCCTCGACCGGATCACGCCGGACATGAACCTCTATCGCGACGAAAGCTTCGGCCCCGTCGTCGGGATCGTCCGCGTCGCCGACGAGGACGAGGCTGTGCGCGTCGCCAACGACAGCGAATACGGATTGTCCGCCGCCGTCTTCACGCGTGACGCCGCGCGCGGCATCCGTGTTGCGCGCCGCATCCGTTCGGGAATCTGCCACGTGAACGGGCCGACCGTTCACGACGAAGCGCAAATGCCGTTCGGCGGCGTTGGTGCGTCCGGGTATGGGCGGTTCGGTGGCAAAGCGGCGATCGAAGCATTCACCGATCTTCGGTGGATCACCATCGCCGGCGAGCCAGGCC
>DATCJM010000311.1:0-12320 GCA_036562805.1 Sphingomicrobium sp. | reverse complement strand
GGACGTCTTCCTCGCCTGCGTCGACCGGTCGCGCGACCGGTCGATCGACGCGCTGATGCGCGAACCTTTGTTCGTCCCCGAATCGATGGGCGTGATCGAGCTTTTGGCGCGAATGCGCACCGAACGAGTCCACCTCGCGATCATCGTCGACGAATTCGGCGGCACCGAGGGCCTGGTCACCATCGAGGACGTCGTCGAGGAAATCGTCGGCGAAATAGAAGACGAACACGACGATGCCGAGGCGGCGATGCTGACTTTGCTCGACGACGGCGTGTGGGAGGCGGACGCTCGGATCGAGCTCGAGGAGCTCGCCGCGGCGGTCGACCGGCGGCTTTCATCGGACGAAGACGAGGTCGACACGCTAGGCGGGCTGGTCTTCCTTCTGGCGGGGCATATCCCAACCAAGGGCGAATCCGTCACTCATCCGAGCGGGTGGAAGCTGGAAGCGGTGGATTCAGATCCGCGACGGATCATTCGGGTGCGGCTGCACGCGCCGGTGGAAGGGTCGCCGGAAGACTAGATATTTTTCGCGAACAGCTTGGCGGGGTCGACCATCGCCTTGAATTCCAAGGCATTTCCAGCGGGGTCGAGGAAAAACATCGTCGCCTGCTCGCCAGGCTGTCCTTCGAAACGGACCGTCGGTTCGATCACGAAGTCGAGGCCGGCGACCTGAAGCCGCGCGGCAAGCTCCTTCCACTGCTCCATCGCGAGGACGATGCCGAAATGCGGGACCGGGACGTCTTCGCCGTCGACCGCGTTGGTCGCTCGCGCCCGCGCTGCGTCGGGAGCCAGATGAGCGACGATCTGGTGACCGTAGAGGTCGAAATCGACCCATTCGTCCGCACTTCGGCCCTCGGGACAGCCCAAAAGCTCGCCATAAAAGCGGCGCGCTGCGGCCAAGTCATCGACCGGAAACGCCAGATGAAAAGGTGGCCGGGTCATGAACTCTGCACTGCAAGGGGACAGAAGCTTTGTCGAGGCTTTCGTTAGCGCCCCGTAACCGCTAGCCAGCGCAGCGATGCTGTACCTGCTGTACGCCCTGATTGCCGGCGCGGTGTCCGCCTTCGCGTTCGAGCCGGTCGGCTGGTGGCCCCTGCTCCCGATTGCCTTCGCCGCATTGTGCGAGCTTCTCGACCGCAACAAGAGCCTCTGGCGAAGCATCGCCATGGGCTGGGCATTCGGCTTCGGCCAGTTCGTCATCGGCCTCAACTGGATCGCGACGTCGTTCACCTACCAGTCGAACATGCCGCCATGGCTCGGATGGGTCGCGGTCGTGCTGCTGTCGATCTACCTCGCGATCTACCCGGCGATCGCGACCGGCGTCGCCTGGCGCATCGGCCGCGACGATCGGGTGGTGCTCGTCACCACGCTCGGCGGCGCCTGGGCGATCACCGAATGGCTGCGCGGGACGATGTTCACCGGCTTCCCGTGGAATCCGGCGGCGGCCGCGCTCGCTCCAACGCCGCTGATCGGCGTCACGCCGCTGATCGGTACCTACGGAATGTCAGGCCTCGTCGTGCTTCTCGGAGGCGCGGTCTGGCTCGAATATTATCGCAAGTGGCTGCCGCTCGTCGTCATCCTCGCGGTGACGGCGTTCCTGTGGGTCCTTCCGTCCGCGGCAGTGCCGCCAGACCCGCTCGCGATCCGCAACATTCGCATCGTCCAGCCCAATATCGGCCAGGAGGACAAGTGGCGTCCGGGCTATGACGAGGAGGCATGGCGGCGGCTGACCGCGTTGTCCGGCCCGCCCGCGGGCGAACCTCGCCTGCTTCTATGGCCCGAGGCCGCTATCACCGACCCCGTGGAGGACCAGCGGATTGCGGGCCAGCCGCTCGCCCAGATGCAGCGCGCGCACGCGGCCTCGGTGCTGGGTCCGGGCGACCTGCTGCTGACCGGGGGAATTGCAGTCCAGTCGCGCGACGGCGTGCATGTCGCGGGCGCCGCCAACAGCGTGTTCGTGATCGCGCCGGAAAGGCGAGTGATCGGCCGCTACGACAAGGCCCATCTCGTCCCCTACGGCGAATATCTGCCGATGCGCCCCTTGCTGTCCGCGATCGGCCTTTCGCGCCTCGCACCGGGCGACCTCGATTTTACGTCCGGCCCCGGCCCGCGCAGCATCGACCTCGGCGGCGAGTGGGGCGCGGTCGGTTTCGACCTTTGCTACGAGATCATCTTCTCCGGCCATGTCGTCGACCGGCACAATCGTCCGGAGTTCATCTTCAACCCGTCGAACGACGCCTGGTTCGGGTCGTGGGGCCCGCCGCAGCATCTGGCTCAGGCGAGGCTCCGTGCGGCCGAGGAAGGGATTCCGGTGCTCCGCGCTACGCCGACGGGGATCAGTGCGGTTGTGGATGCCCGCGGCAATGTGGTGAAGCAATTGCCGTGGCGAACCGCGGGCGTCATCGATGCAGTCCTTCCGCCCGCCGCAAACTCTCCGCCAATCTTCGCCCGCTTCGGCAATATCATCCCGCTGCTTCTCGGCCTGCTGCTGATCGCGGGCGGCATTGTGCTGGGCCGCAAGCGTCGCTAGAGGGCACATATAAAGACTTCTTTATATCCTGAAATCACGTCCAACTGAGCTCGAGGGCCGCCCTTTTCCCATGCGCAGCAATTATCTCTTCACCTCAGAGTCCGTTTCCGAAGGCCATCCCGACAAGGTCGCCGACCAGATTTCCGACGCCGTCGTCGACCTGTTCCTGGGGAAGGACCCGGAAGCGCGCGTCGCCTGCGAGACGATGACGACAACGAACCGCGTCGTCCTTGCCGGCGAGATCCGCTGCAAGCCCGTCTACGACGAAGGACGCTGGCCCGAACATGGCGGTTGGGCTCCCGGTGCGCGCGACGAGATCGAGGAGGTCGTCCGCGGAGTCGTCAAGCGGATCGGCTATGAGCAGGCCGGCTTCCACTGGGCCGAGTTCACCTTCGCCAACCATTTGCACGGCCAGTCGCCGCACATCGCGCAGGGCGTCGATGCGGGCCAGGACAAGGATGAGGGCGCGGGCGACCAGGGGATCATGTTCGGCTTCGCCTGCGACGAGACCCCGGACCTGATGCCGGCGACGCTCGATTACAGCCACAAGATCCTGCTCGAGATGGCGACGGACCGGCATCAGGGCCGCGCGCCATTCCTCGAGCCGGACGCCAAGAGCCAGGTCACTTTGCGCTTCGAGGAAGGAAAGCCCGCCAAGGCCACGGCGATCGTGGTGTCCACCCAGCACAAGCCCGGCTACGACAAGGGCGAGAAGCAGGCCGAACTGCACGCTTATGTAAAGGACGTGGTCGCACGAGTCCTGCCGTCGCACCTGCTCGGCAACGAGACCGTCTACCACATTAATCCCACGGGCAGCTTCGAGATCGGGGGCCCGGACGGCGACGCGGGGCTGACGGGCCGCAAGATCATCGTCGACACTTATGGCGGCGCTGCGCCGCACGGCGGCGGCGCATTCTCAGGCAAGGACCCGACCAAGGTCGACCGTTCGGCGGCTTATGCGGCCCGCTACCTCGCGAAGAACATCGTTGCGGCGGGCCTCGCCAAGCGCTGCACCATCCAGCTCGCTTATGCGATCGGCGTCTCCCAGCCCTTGTCGCTCTATGTCGACACGCATGGCACGGGCACGGTCGGCGACGACCGGATCGAGGCGGCGATCGGCCAGATCGGCAAGCTCGGCGGCCTGACGCCGCGCGGCATCCGCACGCACCTCGCGCTCAACAAGCCGATCTACGAGCAGACCGCCGCCTACGGGCACTTCGGCCGTAAGGCGGAAGGAGATTTCTTCCCGTGGGAGCGCGTCGACCTGGTCGACGACCTGAAAGCCGCCGTCGCCGCCTGAACGGTCAGGGCGCTGTCGTGTCCTGCACGCCCATCCCGTGCTTGAAGACCAGCTCGCCGCCCTTCCAGCCGCTGTACAGCAGGATCAGCACCACCAGCGCCGACAAATAGACGCCGATCTTTCCGATCGCCGCGTCATTGTGCCAGCGCAGGAACAGGTTGACGACTTCGATGACGACCGCGCTGACGTTCGCCAGCATGTGATGGATCGCGTCCGAGCCCTGGATGCGCTTCTCGCCCAGGAAGTCGGTGAGACCCGTGACGGCCGCAAGCGCCGCCATGATGAGGCCGACCACCAGCAGGATCCGGCCGGCGACGGCCCAGCCGTGCGCATTGCCGTAATGAAGGAACGCAAGGTCGGTGACGAGAGCCCCGATGAAACACACGATCGGGAAAGGAACGAGCATCGGGTGGATCGGATGCCCGCCGATCTTCGCTGTGCTTTGCGGGTGACCGTGCGGGGCGTCGTTACGACTTGCCATGTCCTTGTCTCCTCTTGCTGACCTCATGATGCTTTCAGATGCGAAATGGTTCCGAGCGGACGGGAGTTCCCACTGCGCGGTCAGTTGCTCTCCGGTCGTTCATCCGCGTCGGCATCGGCAAGCATTCGCACCGCAGGTCCATTGAGCACCTGCCCGTCCGGCGCGAACTGCGAACCGTGGCATGGGCAATCCCAGCATTTCTCGAAGCTGTTCCAGTGGACGATGCAGCCGACGTGGGTGCAGACGGCGGAGCGGCGAATGATCTCGCCGTCGGGGCTTTTATAGACCGCGATCTTCTTCAGGCCGTCGCGCATGACGGCGCCTTCGCCCGGCTTCAGCTCGTCTTCCGACTTGATCTCAGCGGGACGGACATATTCGCTGAGGTTGGCGACGACGCCGGCCTGGCCACGCGCGAATTCGCTCAGGCTTACGGTCGAGCCGAGGGACTTGCGATCGGGTGACAGCAGATCGGCGAACCGGCTGTCCTCGCCGAGGATGAGCGCGGCGATGGCGAGGCTTCCGGCGACGCCGTTAGTGATGCCTTGCCCGCTGTCTCCGGTATGGAGGTAAATATTGTCGCTGCCGGGGCTGAGGCCCGAAAAAGGCATGAAGTCGATCGGTTCGAGCACCTGGCCCGACCAGCGATACTCGATCTCGCCGAAAGACGGATAGCGCTTTCGCGTCCAGTCCGCGAGGCTTGCGAAGCGCTGGTCCATGTCGTCGGCGTCGCCCGAGCGATGGTCCTCCCCGCCGACAATCAGCAAGTCGCGATCGGCGGCGAGCTCCTGAATGCGGACGTAGTGATAGGCTTCGTAGGTGTCCCACAGGAGCACGTCGGGAACCGATCCCGTCGGAACGGGGCCGGCGATCACATAGGTCCGATCGGGGACCTGTTTCGTGTGGATGGCGACGGTGGTGTTGACCGGCGAGTTGGTGGCGAACACCGCTGCAGTCGCGCGGATCGTGGCGCCGCCCTCCGTTTTGAGCGAGACCCAGCCGTCGCCCCCGTCGTGATCGACGTAGGCCGTATTCGAATAGATCCGCCCGCCACGGTCGAGGATCGCTCGCGCCAGGCCGGCTAGATAGCGGGTCGGGTGGAACCGGCCCTGGTTCGGGAAACGCAGGCAGCGGCCGGTATCGAGGCCGGGCATCGGCGCTCGGTCGGCCCAGTCGACCTCGACCCCGATCTTTCGGCAGGCGTCAAATTCATCCTGCAAGTCGCCGATCGGGCCCTCGTCGGTCGGGATGAGGAAGCCATCGAGCCGGCGGAACTGGCAGTCGATATTCTCGTCGCGACAGATCGCCTCGATGCGGTTGACCGCCGCGACCTGGCTGTCGTGGTAGATACGCGCTTCATCCTCGCCGCGGACGCGGATCAGCTCGGAATAGAAATCATCGAGCTCGGTCGCAAGGTGGGCCGTTGTGCGCGACGTCATCCCGCTGCCAACCCCGCCGCGGTCGATCACCACGACCGAACGGCCGCAGCGCGCGAGCTCGTACGCGGTGGAAAGGCCGGCGATGCCCGATCCGACGACGACCACGTCGCAGCGCAGGTCATGGGCAAGCGGCGACGCCTCGACGACCGGCGTTTCCGCCATCCACAAGGACCTGCTGTGTTCGTCGGCGACGTTCAATGGTGGCTCCTGCCGCCCCGGCTCACGTTCGACGCCGAAACGAGCGCGAAGTTCCGGGGCAGGCGTTGCCGCGGCGGCCCGTCGCCACTAGCGACGCACCGGCATGACCGCGTTCAAGACCGGCGATCCGTTGACGCTCAATCGACTCTATGGGCGGTCAAGCGGCCACAAGCTGCGCAAGGGGCAGCAGGAGCTGGTCGACAAGCTGCTTCCGCAAATAGAAGTCGCGCAAGAGGGCGAGGTCACCGCGCGGAGCTTGTTCGGTGACGACCGGCCGCTGCATTTCGAGATCGGATTCGGTTCGGGCGAGCATCTGGCCGACCGCGCCGACATGCTGCCGGACCATGGCTTCATCGGGGCCGAGCCTTTTCTCAACGGCGTCGCAGCGGCGCTCGCGCACGTGCGCGATCGACAGCTGCGCAATGTGCGGTTGTGGCGCGGCGATGCGCTCGAGGTGCTGCAGCGGGTGCCCGACGGGGCGCTCAGCTTCCTTTATCTGCTTCATCCCGATCCGTGGCCGAAGGCGCGTCACGCGAAGCGGCGGATGGTCAGCGACAGGCCCGTCGACCTGTTCGCGGCTAAGCTGAAGCCCGGCGGCGAGTTCCGGCTGGCGACCGACGATCCGACCTATCTGACCTGGTCGCTGATGATCATGCAGCGACATCCGGACCAGTTCGAATGGCTCGCGGAGCGGCCGGTCGATTTCCTCGAGCCGTCGGGCGGCTGGATCGAGACTCGCTACGGCGCGAAGTCGCGGCGTGAGGGACGTCGTCCTTATTACCTCCGCTATCGGCGCGGGGCATAATGCGCCGGTTGCGAGTCCTCGCGCGTCGGCACGGCCCGACGTCGCCGGTCTGGCGGCGGCGGATGGCAATGGGCACTGGCGGCGCGCTCGTCGGGTTGGTCGCGATCCTGTTCGCCGAGATGGCGAACGCCGCGATCGGCATTTTCAAGCGCGACGTCGCGTCGATCTGGTGGCTGCCGCTGATCGTCACGCCGCTCGGCGTCGTCGTCATCGCGATCGCGACACGGCGATTCACTCCGGAGGGCCGCGGTTCGGGCATTCCGCAGGTGATCGCCGCGACGAGCGATCCCGAGAATTCACGGTCGACGTTGATCTCCCTGCGCGTCGGGATCGCCAAGCTGCTGATGACGGCGGCAGGGCTTCTCGCCGGCGCGTCGGTCGGGCGCGAAGGGCCGACGGTGCAGGTCTCCGCGGCGATCATGACGCGCGTGCACCGCGTCTTCCGCGTGCCGGTCACTGCGGGGGTCATCATCGCCGGCGGCGCAGCCGGCGTAGCGGGCGCGTTCAATACGCCGCTCGCCGGTGTCGCCTTCGCCATCGAGGAACTGGCAAATGCGTTCGAGCAAAAGGTCGCGCTGCTGGTCATGACCGCGATCCTGATCGCCGGCATCGTCAGCATCGGGATTGCCGGCGACTATATCTATTTCGGGACGATGCCGTCGACGATCGGCCTTGGGCGAACGCTAGTGATCGCGCCCGTCGCGGGCGTCCTTGGCGGGATGTCGGGCGGTTTGTTCTCGCGCCTCGTCCTCGCAATCACCTATCGGCGCGAGCGAATCCTCGGCCCGCTCGCGAAGCGGCCCGTCGCCTGGGCGCTAATCTGCGGAATCCTCATCGCCCTGATCGGCATTGCAACGCAGGTGACGTGGGGCACCGGCTATAGCGAAGCGAAAATGGCGATCGAGGGCGCGCCGGAAACGCTATGGTTCGGTCCGGGGAAGTTCGCGGCGACTCTCCTTTCGACGGTGGCCGGGCTTCCGGGCGGTATCTTCTCACCCTCGCTCGCGACCGGAGCGGGTGTCGGCAACCTGCTGTGCCTGCTGTTCCCGCACGACCCGCGCGGAGCCGTCGTGCTGCTCGGGATGGTCGCATATTTCACAGGAGTAGTTCGAGCGCCGCTCACCGCCGTGATCATCATCGTCGAGGCGACGGCGAGCCGCGGAATGATCCTGCCGCTGTTCGCATCGTCGCTGATTGCCGACGCCGCGGGGCGGCTAGTGTGCAAGGAGAAGCTGTACCACGCGCTCGCGCGAGAATTCCTCAGCTGTTCGGCGGCTTCGGCCTGAGCTTCAGCAGTCTGCCGCCGGCCCCGTCCTCGAGCAGGTAAACGGCACCGTCTGGCCCCTCGCCGACGAAACGGATTCGTGTACCCATGTCCCATTGGTCGAGCGCAGTTGCCTTGTCGCCCCGAATGCGGACGTGGATCAGTGATTCGCCCGACAATGCGCCGATCAGGGCATCGCCATTCCACTGCGGGAAGAGCTTGCCGCTGTAGAAGAGAAGGCTGCTCGGCGAAATGGACGGAGCCCAGTAGAGCTTCGGTGGGACGAAGTCGGGCCGGGTCGAGCCCGACGGGATGGCAACGCCGTTGTAGTTCTTTCCTTCGGAGACGAGCGGCCAGCCGTAGTTCTTCCCTGGTTCGATGAGGTTAAGCTCGTCGCCGCCGCGCGGGCCCATCTCCACTTCCCACAAGCGACCGTCGGGCGCGAAGGCGAGCCCGTAAGGGTTGCGGTGGCCGAGGCTCCAGGTCTCGGCCGGCGTGAGGTTCGGCCCCGGCCACTTCACCTGCCGGCCGGCAGCGCGCTTCGCGACCTCGGTATCGTCGGGGGGATCGGTGACCGTCACTGTGCCGGCGCCAAGCTTGCCGGCCCACGGATTACCCGGCGCGGGCTTGCCGTCGAGCGTGAGGTGAAGGATCTTGCCGAGCGGCTGGCTTGCGTCCTGCGCCGGGGTGAAGCGCTGCCGCTCCCCCGAGCTCAGGAACAAAGACTTGCCATCGGGCGCGAACGCGATGATCGCGCCGAACTGGCCCCCATTGCCGCCGCCGGGATCGTGCCAGAGCAATTGAACCCCGTTGAGCTCCGCACCGGCAATGGCATCGATCAGCGTTGCTCGGGCCAGGGCCAGACCGCTTCCGCCGTTTGGCGATGGTTCGGAATAAGCAACATAGACGGCGCGGCTGGTGGCGAAGTCGGGAGCGAGCGCAACATCGAGTAGCCCACCCTGCCCTCCGGTTCCTTTGGTCATCACCGCGGGAACGCCTCGAACGAGCTGCTTTGCGCCGCTGCCAATGTCCACCCGCCACAGCTTGCCGCCTTTCTCGGTCACAAGTGCAGTCATGGTTCCGGAAAGGAACGCCATTGCCGACGGGTTCTCGAAGGTTGCGACTTCGGTCACGGTAAACGGCGGCGCCGATGGCGTTAGGTTGGCCGGCCCTGGCGAGGCCCCGCGCAACTGCCGCTGGGCAGCGGTGGGCGTTGAATTCCCGCACCCGGCGAGGACCAACAGTGCCGCAAATTGGACAAGGCGCGCGTTCATCGAGGCTCCGACAGAGGTAAGATTTGAACCAAAAGCCTGTTCCGCCGCTCTATAGAAACATGATGCAGCCCTGCCGCCTCCTCTCGCTCGCGACGGCGCTCCCGCCCCATGTGATCACACAGGCGGAAGCGAAGGAATGCGCGCGCCAGGCGTTCGGCGGCAAAAAAGCGCTGTTCGACCGGCTTTCCGGCGTCTTCGACAACGCCGGGATTGCCCAGCGGCATATCGTCGCGCCCCATGACTGGTATCTCCATGGCCACGGCTGGCATGACCGCAATGCCGTCTATCTTGAAGCCGCCGAGAACCTGTTCGTCGAAGCCGCAACCGCAGCAATCGAAAAGGCCGGCCTGAGCGCGCGCGAGATCGACGGGGTCATCACCGTATCGACGACCGGAATCGCAACGCCGAGCCTGGAAGCGCGCGCCGCGCAGCGGGTCGGCTTTCGCGACGACGTCCGCCGTGTCCCGGTGTTCGGCCTCGGCTGTGCGGGCGGGGTCAACGGGCTGTCGCTCGCGTCGCGTCTCGCACGCGCCGACCCGGGGAGCATCTGGCTTTTCGTGACTGTCGAGACCTGCTCGATCTCGATCCAGCTCGACAGCGACGACCCGGCCGCCGTGGTCGCGACTGCACTGTTCGGCGACGGCGCCGCCGCGGCCATTGTGACCACCGGCGAACAGAAGCTCCCGAAGATCATGGGGTCCGCCGAGAAGCTGTGGCCGGATACGCTTCGGATCATGGGCTGGGAGGTCGAGGATTCCGGCCTCGCCGTCGTGTTCGATCGCGCGATCCCGCCGTTCATCGAAGCCGAGCTGGCCGATGCAGTCGATGACATGTGCGCCAAAATGGGCGTCGCTCGCGACGACATCGGCCGCTTTTGCTCGCACCCCGGCGGCGTCAAGGTGATCGACGCGATCGAGACGGCGCTGCACCTCCCGCAGGGCGAGCTCAATCTCGAGCGCGAAGTGCTCCACGATTACGGCAACATGAGCGCGCCGACGGTGCTGTTCGTACTCGAACGACTGCTCGAGCGCGGTCTGCCCGAGCGAACGATGATGACCGCATTCGGGCCTGGATTCACGTGCGGCGGGCTGCTTTTAGAAGCAGCGTGACTTCCAACATCGTCATCCTGGGGCTGGTCACGATCGAACGACTGTTCGAGCTGTGGCTCGCCCGGCGCAACACCAAGCGCCTTCTCGGCGAGGGCGCGCGTGAGCATGGGCGCGGCCATTATCCGCTGATCGTCGGCGTGCACGTGCTGTGGCTAGTCTCGCTATGGTGGCTCGCTCCTTCCCAGCCGATCGACGGATTTTGGCTGGCGATTTACATCCTGCTCGAACTTGCCCGCGTCTGGGTGCTGGCAACGCTGGGCCGGCGGTGGACGACGCGGATAATCGTTCTCGACGATGCGCCGCTTGTGAACGAAGGTCCGTACCGCTTCGTCAATCACCCGAACTACTGGGTGGTGATCGGGGAGATAGCGGTCCTGCCCCTGGTATTCGGCCTGTGGCAGGTCGCACTGGTTTTCACGCTGCTCAATGCGGCGATTCTCACTGTCCGCATCCGCGAAGAGAACCGGGCGCTCGGTCGCTAAGCTTCGCTTGCGGAGCCAAGCGTTCGAGCCTATATCGCGCCTCTCTCCTCGACATCGTGAGATGCCTGAGGCTGGGGCCCCACGGCTCCGGTCCGAGAGACTTTGTGATTTGATTTGCGGGAGCGCGAGTGGCGGATATCGCCGGTCTGGAGCGGTTGATCGAGCCCGAGGTGAAGAGCCTCGGCTACGATCTCGTGCGCCTCAAGATGATCGGCGGCACGTCCGATCCGACGCTGCAGGTGATGGCTGAACGGCCCGATACGCGGCAGCTGACGATCGACGATTGCGAGCGCATTTCGCGGCGGCTGTCCGACTTCCTCGATCTCGCCGATCCGATCGATGGGAGCTACCGCCTGGAGATCAGCTCACCGGGGATCGACCGGCCGCTGACGCGCCTCAAGGATTTTAGCGACTGGTCCGGTCACGAAGCGCGCGTGACGCTGCACAAGCCGCACGGCGACCGCCGCCAGTTCACCGGGACGATCGAGAGCCTTCACGGCGAGACGATCCGGCTTCGGACCAGGGACGGCGAGGAGCACTCGCTGGCGTTTCCCGACATCGCTTCGGCCAAGCTCGTCTTGACCGACAGGCTCATCCAAGCCACCGCGCCGCTCAGCACCGAAGGCGCGGACGAAATCGAGACAGTAGAGGAATGAAGTAATGGCCACCGCACCTGCTGCCGTCAGCGCCAACAAGGCAGAATTGCTCGCGATCGCCGACGCCGTCGCGCGCGAGAAGCTGATCGACAAGGGCATCGTGATCGAGGCGATGGAGGATGCGATCCAGCGCGCCGCCCGCGCCCGCTACGGCGCCGAGAACGACATCCGCGCCAAGCTCGACGCCGAAACCGGCGACCTGCGGCTGTGGCGGGTGCTCGAAGTCGTCGAGGAGCCCGAGGATCATTTCAAGCAGATCGACGAGAAAGGCGCGCAGAAGCTGCAGAAAGGTGCAGCTGTCGGCGACTTCATCGTCGACCCGCTGCCGCCGATCGAATTCGGGCGAATCGCCGCCCAGGCCGCCAAGCAGGTGATCTTCCAGAAGGTCCGCGATGCCGAGCGCGAGCGGCAGTATGAGGAGTTCAAGGACCGCGCCAACGAGATCATCACCGGCGTCGTCAAACGCGTCGAGTTCGGCCACGTCGTCGTCGACCTCGGCCGGGCCGAGGGCGTCATTCGCCGCGACCAGCAGATTCCGCGCGAAATGGTCCGGGTTGGCGACCGCATCCGATCGCTGATCCTGCGCGTCGCCCGCGAAGCGCGCGGCCCCCAGATCTTCCTCTCCCGGGCGCATCCCGACTTCATGAAGAAGCTGTTCGCTCAGGAAGTGCCCGAGATTTAAGACGGCATCTTCGAGATCAAGGCCGCCGCGCGCGATCCGGGCAGCCGCGCCAAGATCGGCGTCATCAGCCACGACAGCTCGATCGATCCGGTCGGCGCCTGCG
>DATCJM010000288.1:0-18246 GCA_036562805.1 Sphingomicrobium sp. | reverse complement strand
TTAGGCTCAATCCTGGGCGAGCACCGCATCGACGTCCGTCACATAATCCGGAACGAAGCCGACGCCCTTTGCACTTTGCCACCACGCGTTTCCGCCGGGCGTCGTTAGGATCGTGCGAAGGAGTGCTCCCCCAGTCAGCTCGAACGTACCTTTGGGGAACACTCCGCGGCGCGTCCGATCCCAAATGTGGAATGCAGCCCAGGCATTTTCTTGCAGGATTTGTTCGAGTCTCAGTTGATCGGCGGCGTCGAGCGGGCGCTCACCCGCGAGGCCGCCGGTCATCAACTCGGCGATGTCCCGGTTTTTGGCGATGGCCATCCGGATGACCGTCCATTGCTCCATCGTGGAATTGTGCTCGTTGCGCTGGAGCACGGCGGTGCTCTGCCTCACCTGCAACCCGACGAAGATTAGTGAAAGGATGACCCCGACGGACGCGACGATCTGGGCTACGTAGGCGAATTGCTCGAGAGACATCCGACCCCCCGCCGCGGAAGTCAGAGAGTGCAGCAGTCAACGGCTGTTGGCAATGTCCGCTTCCCACGCCAGTGCAGACATCTGCTCCGCTCCGCGAAACCATTTTCCTACACGACCCCTTTTGTGGCCATTTCCGGAACGGGCAAGTCCTACATGCACTACAGCCGTAACGATTTTGCGGCTGCTGCGTTAGGCGGCCATGCCTCGAAAGAAGCTGCTGCACATCCTGTTGGGCGCGGCCATCGCGATCCTCTTCATCGTGCCGATCGGCGTCTATGCATTCGTCAAATCGGGCATCTACAATGTCGCCGCGGCGCATCCGCACACCAGGTTCACCGAGTGGATCACGCACGAGACGATGATCCATTCGGTGCGGAGGCATGCGGCGGGGATTTCGCTGCCGGCATATATCGGCGGCGCGCGGGTCGTCCGCGGCTTCTGCACCTACGAAACTCACTGCGTCGCCTGCCATGGCGCCGCCGCGGTCGCGCGGCAGCAGTGGGCCGGGGGCATGGAGCCGAGCCCGCCTTACTTGCTCGACACGACCTCCAAATGGACCCCGTCGCAGCTGTTCTGGATCGCGAAGAACGGAATCAAGATGACCGGCATGCCGTCGTGGCGGAACTCGCTGTCGGACGCGCAGATCTGGTCGGTCGTCGGGTTCATGGAGGCGATGCGGCAAATGCCGCCGCAAACCTATGTGAAGTGGCGGTCCCGCGCGATGTGTCGCCGCGTCAAGGGGCCGTGGCCAGCTCCAGAACCACCTTCCACTCCTCGTCCCTGACCGGGGCTACCGAAAGCCGCGACTGGCGGATCAGCTCCATCTTGGCGAGCCGCGGTTCGGCCTTGATCTCGGCAAGCGTGACGGGCCTTGGAAGCGGCTTGCCCGGTTCCACCCTGACGGAGACCCAGTCGCCATCTTTCGGGTCGGGTTGCGCCTCCCGCGTGACCTTCATGATTCCGACCACCGCCTTGTCGGACATGCTGTGGTAGAAGAACGCCTCGTCGCCTTGTCTCATCGCCTTGAGGTGAAGCCGCGCGGCATTGTTGCGGACGCCGTCCCATTCGGTGCCACCGTCGCGCACCAGGTCCGACCAGCTGTAGCTCTCCGGTTCCGACTTCATCAGCCAATAGGCCATCGCAGCTCCTTTTCCGTCCCATTCCGTTACACCGCCGATGAGCCGAGTGGAACGGTCGGTGAAGCGAGCCGACTTTCTGAATAAGTCGCCAGAAAACTGAATGAATTGAAAGGGTTCCGAATTCCATCGCGGTATAAAAACGGTTCACCGAGGATGGGTTGGACTCGCGGTAAACAATCAATATCTGGGCTTCAGCAATTGAGAGCGAGCGAGCCAAAGCGCGACAGACGCGGGGCTCGACAGGCAAGACGGGCAAACCCCCGCTGGAATTTCGAAGCGCGCGATTAGCGCCTCCAGCGGGCCGCCCGCCATCAGAGGGCAAAAGAAAAGTGGTCAATTTGTTCGGCGGGCGCCTTGCGTCTGCGCTCGTGGGTATTTCTGTGCTTGCGATGGGTTCGAGCGCGAGCGCTCAGGATTATTCGAAGCTCAACGTTTCGGCCGCCGTGAAGGCGCTCGACGTGGACAGCTCGGCCGCGCCGCTCGGCACGCCGACGACCTATGCTTCGACCCTTGCGCAGCCCGCCGTCGCCTCGACGACCGCGGTTGCGAGCCAGAACGGAACGGTGTTCCAGGCGCAGCCGGCGCAGTCGGTAACGCTTCAGCTGACGCCGTCGATCGCGACGCAAGCTGCGTGGCTCTACAAGGGCGGCTGGCCGCTCTACGCGCTGGTCAACAAGTTCGAGACCAACGCGCCGCTGGACCAGCAGACCAATTGCCTTGCGACGGCGGTCTATTTCGAAGCGCGCGGCGAGTCGCTCGAAGGGCAGCTCGCGGTCGCCCACGTCGTCATGAACCGTGCCTCTTCGGGCCGTTATCCGCCCGACTGGTGCAGCGTCGTCAAGCAGCCCGCGCAATTCTCGTTCGTCCGCCACGGCGAGTTCCCGCAGGCCGACACCAACTCCGAAGCGTGGAAGAAGGCCGAAGCGATTGCCGAACTGGCGGCCTACAACGTTGTGCCGAGCGTCGGCACGGACGTGCTGTGGTACCATGCCGATTACGTCGCCCCGGCCTGGAGGCACGGACTTCAGGAAGTCGAGCAGATCGGCGCGCACATCTTCTATCGCGCCTGATTGATTTAACGGGAGGGTCGGGAAGGGCGTCGCGGATTAAGTTCCGCGGCGCCTTTCTCATTCTGGCGCTGGCGAGACTCGCCTCGGCGTAAATCCGGTTCATCAGGGATTCGCACCCGGCTCATTCCGCGCAACCATCGAGCGGACGGGATAAGCAACGCCTTTCCGTCACTTCGGGGAGATTTGCGGGTGCTTAGAATCCTGGTGGTCGAAGACGATTCGCAACTGGCAATCACGCTCAAATATCTGGTCGAGGACAATCCGCGCTATCGGGTGATCGCGATGGCTGAAGATGCCGACGGCGCTATTGCCGCCGCGGAGGAGCATGATCCGGACCTCGTGCTGCTCGATCTTCATCTGGCGCACGGCACCACCGGTTTCTCGGTCGCGGTCCGGCTCAACGACCTTGGGGTCGCGTGCCTGTTCGTCAGCGGCAAGGCGCCCAACTTCCCGATGCCGGATCTCGCGCTCGGATGCCTGATGAAGCCGTTCACCGCGGAAGATGTGCATCGTTCGCTGGCGATGGCCGAAGACCTGCTGCGCGGCCGCGAAACGCTTCGGCCCAAGCTGCCGGACAATCTGACCATCTACGAGCCCGCGGAGACCGACGCGCCGAGCGAACTCGGCTATATCCCTTCGAAGCGGTCGTTCAGGACGCGGCTCGAGCACTGGATCTCGGGCCACCAGCATTAAGAGCGGAACGAATTAGAGGCGCATCATCCCGCGCTTGGGCTCGCGAACGCCGATTGTATCGGCGGTGAGCGGCGCGCCGGCATCGAGGAGCGCCTGGCGCCGGCTCTTCATCTCGGCACTTCGCTGAACGCTTTCGAAGCGGAGAAGGTCGGCAAAACACGCATCGGCGAGGGTTCGGTCGACAAACGCGGCCGTGCGCGGCCAGCGAGCGGGATCGGGCTCGAATCCGGCGTAACGGCCATTGAGGAAGAAGCTGGCAATGGAGATGTCGGCGGCGCCAATGTCCTCGAACAGGAATCCGTCGGCGGGCAGCGCCTGCTCGAGATAGTCGAGCGCTGCCGGAATGTCCTCGCTGAGCGACTTTTCGATTCGATTCTGATCGCCCGGCTCGCCCCACACGATCGGGTGGACGATCTTCTGATAGAATAGCCCCCAGATGAAGACATCGCCCAGGCGGGTGTCGGCAAATTCCTCGAACCACCGTGAGCGCGCACGATCGCGGTGATCGGCAGGGAATAGTGGGTGACCCGGATATGCGTCGTCCAGATAGGCGCAAATGACCGACGAATCGCTGATCTGGAAGTCGCCGTCGACGAATACTGGTATCCGGCGCAGCGGGCTCAGCCGCTCGAATTCCTCATTGCCATAGAAGGGCGTGATCGGATCGATCTCGTACCTCAGACCCTTGAGGTTCATGCACGCGAGGACCTTGCGCACGTAGGGGCTGACGAAGCTGCCGATAATGCGGATCATCGAGCTCAACTGCGCCTTCTCGACCGCTGCGGCAATAAGGCTGGACACGCTGCAATAGTAGCGCTACAAATGTAGCGCAAACATCAGGAAGGATTGGTCCCATGCGCTCGACGCTTCCGCTCTTCTTCGTCGCGCTCGCAGTCGCAGCGCCGGCACTTGCGGCCGAAACTGTCCCCGTCGGCGATTTCCGCTCGGTCGAGCTTCGCGGCGGCGGCGAGGTCGTCGTAGTGCCCGGTCCGCGCGAGCGCGTCACGATCGTCGAAGGCAGCAGCCAGTTCACGCAGATGCACCTCGACCGGGGAGGCAAACTCCGCATCGACACCTGCAACGAGCGGTGCCCCGAGCATTATCGGTTGCGCATGACGATCGAGTCTCCGCGAGTTCCCGACCTGGGAGTGAGCGGCGGCGGCGAGATCAACGTTGCATCCGGCTTCGCGCCTCAGCGAGACCTTTCCGGCGCAGTGAACGGCGGCGGCAAGATCGACGCTCGCGCCGTCGACATCGACGAAGTTTCGGCAGCGGTGAACGGCGGCGGGGAATTATTTGTGCGAGCGCGTTCGACGCTGTCCGGCGCGGTCAATGGCGGCGGCCTCGTGCGCTACTGGGGCAATCCGGCGGTGACCACCGCGATCCAGGGCGGAGGCGCGGTCCAGCGCGGTTATTGATCGGCGCTTAGAGGCACCACGTCGACCCGCTCGGACGTGAAGCGAAGCCCTACCGTCAGCAGCGCCCGGAATGCATTGTAGCCGCCCGTCCCCGGGTGGAAGGCGTGGAAAAAGAGCAGCGGCTTGCCGTCCACGCCCGCCGCCACCGAGGCATGGCCGGGAGCGACCCACTCCTGCGTCGATCGCAGAAGCGGCTGTCCCTGCTTCTGGTACGGGCCGAGCGGATGATCGGCGACCGCGACGCCGATCCCGTAGGCCGGCGTGGAAAAGTCGTTGCCGGCATAGAAGAGCCAGTAGCGGCCCTCCTGGAAGGTCACGAAGGGGCCTTCGATCAGGTGCCCCTCCCAATCCTGGTCATTGGTAAGGACAAGGCTGTTCTCGCCTTCCAGCGAGCGGCCGTCCTCCGCAATGCATTGGGCGCGGAGCGGCGTGGTCAGCGCATCCACGATCGTCGTTGCGGCAAGCCCGAATTCGCCAAGCGTTTTGCGGACCTGGGCCCAGTTGGCGAGCGCCGTCTCGATGATCGGCTGCATGACGAAGAAGCGAGTCATCGGCCGCTGCTCGTTCGCCCACGGCACGATTGCCGCCGCGAAGGCCGCGGTGCGGCGATCGGTCTCGGTCGCGAACAGCTGGTCGATGAGTTCCGGATGCAGCCTCAGCAGCATCGCGAGCGGCCTCGGCCAGATTCCGTTCCTGTCCTCCTTCCAGAAGAGATAGCGGTCCCCGTTACGATCGACGAACAGGTGGGAATCGATCACTCCTCCACTCATCAGCGGTTGCGTGGGATCGAAGCCGAGGCCGGTGGTGTTGACTGGCTGGCCGGTAATCAGCGGCTCGCCATTGTCGATCCAGGGCCCCAGCGGCGAAGGCGCGCGGGCGAGCCCGATTGCGAGCGCGTTGTCGACCTGTCGGGCCGTGAAGACCGCCCAATATTCGCTACCGACCCGCGCCATTTCGGGCGCCCAGAAATCGGCGGCATTGCGGCCCGCCGCCGCCCACTTGGGCTGATGGCCGCAAGGGAAGATGAAGCCTTTGGGCTCCCATTTCCTGAGGTCTTCGGAATAGAGGATCGGGAAGGCGTCGGGCGCGTCGTTCGATGTTGCGATCAGCCACCAGCCTTCGTCCGTCCGGAGCACCGCAGGATCGCCATAGCCGACGAGGATTTGCGGGTGCACGTTCTCGGTGAGCAGCGGCGTCCACGGGAACGACGCCGCCGGCCGCTCAGCTGCCCGCGAATGGATATGCGGCATGCGCGTTCCGAAGTCGGTGGACAGCTCCGCGAAGAAGGCGCTGAAATCCTGCTGCGTCGCGGTCGGCACGAAGTAGCTGCGAGAGCCCCCATCGGCGCCGACGTCGATACGGAAGCCATCGCCGTCGTGGCGCGGTGCGACCGTGAACTTCATCAGACTGCGGTTACGGTCGGAGTGGGTCCATGAAAACCCCTGCGACGCGATTGGCTCGAGCCTGGATGCCCCGCGTGGATTCGAACCACGATTGACGGAGTCAGAGTCCGTAGTCTTACCATTAGACGACGGGGCAATTTGGGAAGCGGCGAGATAGAGAGTCGGTCCTAGCCGTGTCAACGGCGCGCCGCGCAAGCTGTCCCTTCGCAGGTCAGTACCAGCCGGTAAATCCCCATGGGACTTGCCCAACCCTATAAATTTGTGATTAAATCCACATCAAGTCAGCCGTCCTGTCGCGGACGGTGCAGAATAGAACGGGCGTGTGATGGCGCAGGGTATCGCCAGTGCGCCTGCCCTGCAGCAAAGCTATCGTGAGCAGGGCGGGCCATCGGATCAGGGTTCCCCGCAAAGGCGGGAGCCGCATCGCCACACATATGGAGCTATCGACCTCGGCACCAACAACTGCCGGCTTCTGATTGCACGCCCGACCGAGGGCGGCTTCACCGTCATCGATGCTTTCTCCCGCATTGTCCGGCTCGGCGAAGGTTTGTCGCGCAGCGGCGAGCTGTCGCAGGAAGCGATGGACCGCGCGGTCGGGGCTCTTGCGATCTGCGCGGACAAGCTGCGCCGACGCAACGTCTCGATCGCCCGCTCGGTCGCGACCGAGGCGTGCCGCCGCGCCATCAACGGCGAGATGTTCGCGGACCGAGTCCGCGAAGAGACCGGGATCGCGCTCGACATCATCGAGCCCGCGGAAGAGGCGCGCCTGGCCGTGCTCGGCTGCCACAAGCTGCTCGAGCCGGGAGACGGACCCGCCCTTATTTTCGACATCGGCGGCGGCTCGACCGAGCTGGTACTGATCGACCAGGACGAAGGCACGCCCAAGATCCGCGCGTGGTGGAGCGCGCCGTGGGGCGTGGTCTCGCTAACCGAAAGCGAGGGCAAGGAAGCGCTCGAAGGGCCCGACCGGCTGCTCGCCTACAAGCGCATGCGCGAACGCGCCCGCCGGGCGTTCGCCAATTTCGCGACCATGCTTCCGGAAGGGCGGGAAGGCATTCGCCTGCTCGGCACCAGCGGCACGGTGACGACGCTTGCAAGCGTTCACCTCGCGCTGCCTTTCTACGATCGTCGGGCGGTCGACGGGCTGCATGTGCCGATCGAATCCATGCAGAAGATCAGCGGAATGATCGCCGAAATGGATTATGACGAACGCTCGGCGCTGCCGTGCATCGGCAACGAGCGCGCCGACCTGGTCGTCGCCGGCTGCGCGATCCTGGAAGCGATCATGGAGATCTGGCCGGCCAAGAATCTCGGCATCGCCGACCGCGGCATCCGCGAGGGAATATTGCGTTCGCTGATGGCGCGCGACGGCTGGAAATTGTGAGGCGGATTAGGACCGCCAAAGGGCGCAAGGTCTCCTCCACTCGCTGGCTCGAACGGCAACTCAACGACCCTTATGTGAAGCGCGCCAAGGCGGAGAATTACCGCAGCCGCGCCGCGTACAAGCTGATCGAGCTCGATGAGCGGTTCGGCTTGCTCAAGGGCGTGAAGGCCGTCGTCGACCTCGGCATTGCGCCGGGCGGCTGGAGCCAGGTGGTGCGCCGCACCTCCGGGCAAGCGAAAGTGGTCGGCATCGACCTCCTGCCGACCGATGCGATCGATGGCGTCACCATCCTGCAGATGGATTTCATGGACGATGCGGCACCCGAGCGGCTGAAAGAGACGCTCGGCGGCCCCGCGGACCTGGTGCTGTCGGACATGGCCGCGAACACGGTCGGCCATCCGCAGACCGACCATCTGCGGACGATGGCGCTGGTCGAAGCCGGCCTCGAATTCGCGCGCGAGGTGCTTCGCCCCGGCGGCGCCTATGTCGCGAAGGTGCTCGCGGGCGGCGCCGACAACCAGCTCGTCGCCGAGCTCAAGCGCAATTTCGCCACCGTGAAGCACGCCAAGCCCCCCGCCAGCCGCAAGGATTCGAGCGAGTGGTACGTCGTCGCTCAAGACTTCAAAGGGACTTAGGCAGCTGCCTTCTTCCGCGCTTCTTCGATCGCCTGCTTAAGCGCGTCGTAACCGACGGCGCCGTTCATCACCCGGTTACCGATCACGAATAGCGGCGTGCCCGTCGCGCCCAGCTGACCGGCGAGCGCGTAGTTGCGCTTGATCTCCGCTTCGACTTCGGGGTCGCCATCGGGCTTGGGGGCGATCCCGGCCGCCTGTGCGGCAGCGGCGATCGTGTCGGGGGCAGGGCGGCCCGCAGCCCAAAGCGTGTCATGAAATGCTGCAAAGCGCCCAAGCTTGGACGCCTCGAGCGAAAGCCGCGCGGCGGTGACGCTATCGGGCCCCAGGATCGGCAACTCGCGATAGACGACCTTCAGGCCTTTATCCTCCTGCAACAGCCGGTCGACGCTCGGGTTGCTCGCCTTGCAATAGGGACAGGCGTAATCGAAGAATTCGACCAGTGTCACATCGGCCTTCGCAGCGCCCTTCCACGAGCTTGCGAACGGGGTCTCGATCGCGGCGCGGTTCGACGCGAGGACGGGCTCGTATTGAGCATCCCTCAGCGCATCGACGGCGTCGGACAGGATCTTCGGATCGGACAGGAGCCCCTGCCGGACGATCCTGGTGCTGAGCACATTGGGAAGCGCGAAGAACAGGATCGCGGCGGTGAGCAGCGATCCGACGACCCCTCCCGCAAGCGCTGCTGAAAATATTCCCCTACTGCGCGGCGGCGCGCTGGTCTCGCTCACTGGTCCTTGGTGTCCCGGTATTTCTTGTCTTTCTTGGCCAGCTCGGCCCGGGACACCATGGCGATATCCTGCGCCCGAAGATAGTCCGGCGTGCCGGGCGAAATGCCGCGCATCGCCATTTCAGCGCTCGCAAGCGCCATCTTCGGATTGCCTTCGAGGTTGCTTCGCTCCGCCGTCGCCAGCGAGGCTCGGGCCAGGTCGCCTTCATGATCGTAGATGATGCCCAATTGGTACCAGGCGAACGGGTCCTCGTTGTCCCGGTTCACGGCGACTTTCAAGATCTGCTTCGCCTCGGCGAAATTCTTGCTGTCGTCGGTGGCGACGAGCGCGTGGCCGAGGAGCGCGGCGATCATCGGCGCATTGTCCGATCGCTCGACCGCCTGGCGAAGGACGGGAATAGCGTCTTTGGGCTTGCCGTCCTCGAGCAGGATCTGCCCTTTGAGCTCGAGGAAATAGGGGTCGTGGGGATCGATCGCGAGCAGGGCATCGGCCTCGGCCTCGGCTTTGTCGGGATAGCCGCCGAGATGGTAGGCGAAGGCCCGGGCGTAATGGCCGGGAATGCTCTGATCGCTTTCGGGATAGCGAAGCACCGCCTCCTTGGGATTGACGAAGCCGAGCAGCTTCGCCTTCACCCGCTCGAACCGTGCTTCGAGCTGCGGGTCGGTCGGCTTGTTATAAGCGGGGTCCGCCTGGAATTTCTGCCTGAGCGCCTGGATCCGCTCCGACGACAGCGGGTGATCGCGGTCGAAGCTGTCCTTGTCGTAGATGGCCAGGCGATATTCCTGGTTCTGCAGCTTGCCGAAGAAATCGAGAAGGCCCTTGCCGCTGATTCCGGCCGTCGAGAGGAGGCGCGCGCCCGTGGCATCCGCTTCCGCCTCCTGGCCACGTGTGAAGGCGAGCATGCCGCCGAGCGCTGCGCGCTGGCCGGCCATCATGACCCCCATCCCGGCGTCGCCTGCGCCGGCGGCCATTGCGGCGACGCCGAGCAAGAGCGAGAGGATGGTGACTCCGACCGCCTGCTTCTGGCCTTCGCCGCTGCGAATCGAATCGCCGGCGATGACGTGGCCAAGCTCGTGAGCAACCACGCCCTGAACCTGGTTCACATTGTCCGCGGCCTCGATCAGGCCGGACTGGACGTAGACGGTTTGCCCCTGCGAGACGAAGGCGTTGATCTCGGGATCGCCGAGCAGGACGACCTTCACGCTTCCGGGATCGAGGCCTCCGGCCTTGATCAGCGGCACCGACATGTCGCGGAAGAGGGCTTCGGCCTCGGTGTCGCGAAGGACCTGCGGGCCCGAATCGTCCTGCTGCGCGACAGCCGGCTGCCAGCCTGCAAAAGCGAGGGTGAGCGCAAGCATCAGCAAGCGCGCAGCACGGGAAACCGGCGACCTCATCGGCCGCCGATTACCATGTTCCGCGCTGAACGCCGGATGAAAAGTCCAAAACTTGCCCGGAGTTAACCGAAGGTGCGTTGCCACCAGCCGCGCCGCGCCTCGCCCGAAGCCTCATCGGCAGCGTCATTATTGGCGGGCCGCGTACTGGCCGCTTGTTCGGCGGCGGGTTCCGAAGCCTCGGTCTCCGCCTTCGTCTTCGATCGGCGCTTGCGGGCGGGCTTCGCCTCTGGAGCCGCGTCCTCGACCGTTTCAGCCGGGGGCGCATCGGCCGGTGCGGGTTCGGGAACCGCGACTTCCGCGTCGGCGGCCGCCTTCTTCGACCGGCGCCTCGGCTTGGGTTTCGCCTCTTCGGCCGGCCTGGTTTCCGCGATCGGCGGCTCCTCGTCGACCGGCCGTTCGACCATCGGCGAGCTTTCAGGTTCGATCATTATTTCTTCGCCAACGGCTTGGGCCGGCTCTGCGCCTTTGCGGCCGCGGCGCCGCCGCCGGCGCTTGGCGCCTTCTTCGCCTTCGCTCGCAGGGCCTTCCGCCTCGGCTGCGCTCACCTGTTCCGTCGGCTCCGAAGGCTGGTCTTCATCGGACTCCTGCCCGTGATCGGCTTCGCCTCCCTCCCGACGGCCGCGCCCACGTCCGCCGCGACGGCGCCGGCGCCGACGGCGTCCTTGCCGCTCGCCCTCGGCGCTTTCACGCTCTTCACCAGCCAGCTCTTCCTCGTCCTCTTCGCCTTCGAGCGAGATTTCGACGGTCTCCTCGTCATCGTCCTCGGCCACCGGCGCGGCTTCGGGGCGTGGCGCAGCGATCGGGCGGGGCCCGGAGCTATCGACAGCCATACGCGCGCCCTCGAAGCTCTCGTCGATCAAGATCTCGACGTTCACGCCATATCGTTGCTCGATGTCGGCGAGCTCGCCGCGCTTCTTGTTGAGGACGTAGACGGCCGCTTCCTTGCCGGCGCGAAGACAGATGCGCTCGCCGCGGCCGCGGGCGGCCTCGTCCTCGATGTAGCGGAGCGCCGACAGGCCGGCGGACGCCGCGGTCCGCATCAGGCCCGTGCCTTCGCAGTGCGGGCATGGCTTGGTCGAGGCCTCGAGAACGCCAGTGCGCAGGCGCTGGCGGCTCATCTCCATCAGGCCGAAGCTCGAAATGCGGCCGACCTGGATCCGGGCGCGGTCGTTCTTGAGCGCCTCCTTCATGGCTTTCTCGACTTTCCGGACATGGCTGTTCTGCTCCATGTCGATGAAGTCGATGACGATGAGGCCGGCCATGTCGCGAAGGCGCAGCTGGCGAGCGATTTCCTGAGCAGCCTCGAGATTCGTGTTGAACGCGGTCTGCTCGATATTGTGCTCGCGCGTCGAACGGCCCGAGTTGATGTCAATCGAGACCAAAGCCTCGGTCGGGTTGATGACCAAATAACCACCCGATTTCAGCTGGACGATCGGCTGGTACATTGCGCTCAGCTGATCCTCGACGCCGGAGCGCTGGAACAGCGGGGTGGTGTCGGTGTGCAGATGAACGCGCCGGACGTGGCTCGGCATCAGCAGCTTCATGAAGCCGCGAGCCTGCTTGTAGCCCTCTTCGCCCTCGACGATCACTTCCTCGATCTCGCGATGATAGAGGTCGCGGATCGCGCGCTTGATGAGGTCGCTGTCGCGGTAGATCAGCGCCGGCGCAGTGCTTTCGAGCGTCCGCTCGCGGATTTCGTCCCAGAGGCGCGCGAGATAATCGAAGTCGCGCTTGATCTCGGTCTTGGTCCGCTGGAGCCCGGCAGTGCGGACGATCAGCCCCATGGTCGAGGGCAGCTTCAAGTCCGTCATGATCGACTTCAGCCGCTTGCGGTCTGCGCCGTTCGAAATCTTGCGCGAAATGCCCCCACCATGGCTGGTGTTCGGCATCAGCACGCAATAGCGGCCGGCGAGGCTGAGATAGGTGGTCAGCGCCGCGCCCTTGTTGCCGCGCTCTTCCTTGACGACCTGGACGAGGAGCACCTGCCGGCGCTGGATGACGTCCTGGATCTTGTAGCGGCGGCGGAGCGCCTGGCGCTTCTTGCGCAGCTCATCCGCGGCGGATTCGTCGACCGGCGAACGTGACGAGCCGGTTCCGGCTTCGGTCGTGGTTGCCGTCGCCTCGCCTAAATCGAGATCGTCGCCGGCATCCTCGTCGTCGCCGCTGCCGTCGGTATCCGCGGCATCATATTCGGAGCGAAGCCGCTCTTCCTCCGCCGCGTGCTCGGCTTCTTCGCGAAGCAAAGCGTCGCGGTCGGCCTTCGGGATCTGATAATAATCCGGGTGGATTTCGCTGAAGGCGAGAAAGCCGTGGCGATTGCCGCCATAATCGACGAACGCCGCCTGGAGCGACGGCTCTACCCTGGTAACCTTGGCGAGATAGATATTGCCTTTGAGCTGTTTGTGCTCGGCGGATTCGAAGTCAAACTCCTCGATCCGGTTCCCTTTGACGACCGCGACCCGGGTTTCTTCCGGGTGGCGCGCATCGATCAGCATGCGCATGGACATTGAAATTTCTCCGGGCGCGGCGCTCGAGCGTTCCTTCGCTCCGCCGCGCGATAATTGGGGCCCTCGCGCCGGCAAACTCGCCGACCGCAAAGGCGGGATGACTGAAAAGCGTGTCTGCTCGGCTCGCCATCCCGCGGCAGTGCGCAGGGAACGCCGCTTCACCGAAGAGCGGTAGAAGGGCAGTCTGTGGCGTCATTCGAGCTTCAACCTTGTGGAGCCGCGGCCCGTCGCACCGGAAGCGGCTTGAATTCCCCGGCATTGCGCCGAAGATCACTATCGCGGTTAGCATCGCAGAGTCGGCACCGCAACTGTCGCGGGCGGCAACTTCCTGTTAACCATGTTCCGGTGATATATTGCATTTTGGTTCAATGGCTTGGGTCATGACGATAGCGAAGGGCAGGGGAGGTGCGCTGGCCGGGGTGGCGCTCGCGATTGCAGCGGGGGCTGCGCTGCTATTCGCGTTCGACCGGAACGGCGCCGCTGCCCAGTCCAGCCTGACTGTCAATCTTCCGCCCGCGGCAACGGACAAGATTTATGGTGCGCCGGAGGCGCGGGGCCGGCCGATCGTGGTGATCGATCCGGGCCACGGCGGTCGCGACCCTGGGGCGACCAGCGTGTCTGGGCAGGTCAGCGAAAAAGACCTGACTCTCGCGCTTGCCCGGGAGCTTCGCGACGACCTCGTGAGTCGCGGCCGCGTTCGCGTGGCGATGACGCGCAATGATGATCGCTACCTGACCCTCGACGATCGCGCAGCGGTTGCGCACCGGCTTGGAGCGGCGATCTTCGTTTCGCTTCACATGGACAGCGCGCCCAACCCGCTTGCTCGGGGAGCCACCGTCTACTCGCTGTCGGACGTCGCCTCGGACGAGGAGGCGGCGCGCCTTGCCGCTTCCGAAAATGGCCGTGAAGGTTCGGACGTCTCCGATGGATCGGTTCGGTCGATGCTGTCGGACCTGGCGATGCAGTCGCAAATGAGCGCTTCGGCGGACCTTGCGACGCGACTGTTGAACCGATCGGCCGGCCGCTTCGAGCTGCGGCCGAACCCGCATCAATTCGCCTCGTTCCACGTGCTTCGTCGCGCCGACGCGCCCGCCGTCCTGTTCGAGGCGGGCTACATCAGCAATGCCGACGACGAAGTGCTGCTCCGCTCGCCAGAGCAGCGCGCGAAGATCGCGCTTGCGCTTGCCCAGGCCATCGAAACCGACGTCGCCGCACGTTCGCGCCATTAACTGGCTTTGCGGCCAAGTTTGGAGCCGCTAGACGCATCCCGGAATGAAGTTCGAGCGTCTCACTTCTCCCGGGTGGCAGCTTCCCGACCTCGTCGCCTTCAACCAGAGGGTGCACGGCTGGGTCGACCCATGGTGGGCGCGCCGGTGGGTGCGCTGGGGTTCCTGGGCTGTCGCCGGCCTGTTTGTGCTGTTTGCCGCCATGTGGATCTATTTCGCCGCGGGGCTGCCCTCAGCGAAGACTCTGCTCGCCTATCAGCCGCCGCTGCCGACGAACGTCCGCGGTTATGACGGGGACCCGGTCCAGACCTTCGCGCGCGAACGGCGCGTCGACCTTTCCTACGACGAAATTCCGCCGCTTGTGGTTCACGCCTTCATTTCGGCGGAGGACAAGGATTTCTTCCACCACCACGGCATCGACTACACGGGGTTCGTCAAGGCCGTTTTCAATTACACGACGCACCTCGGCCGCGGCGGGCGCGTTGCCGGCGGCTCCACGATCACCCAACAGGTCGCCAAATATCTGCTTCGCGACAGCAGCTACAATGTGGGGCGCAAGGCGCGCGAGGCGATCCTCGCCTTCCGCCTCGAGGATACGCTGTCGAAGCAACAGATCCTCGAGCTCTATCTCAATTCCATCTTCCTCGGCCGTAACGCTTATGGCGTGCAGGCTGCGGCGCGCGCCTATTTCGACAAGGACGTCGATGAGCTGACGTTGCCCGAAGCTGCGTATCTGGCAATCCTTCCGAAGGCGCCCTCGAACTATGATCCGCTGCGCGCGACACAGAAGGCGCTCGACCGGCGCAACTATGTGCTGCGGGAGATGTATCGCAACGGCTACATTACGCAGGATCAGTGGAACGCTGCGGCGGCCACCCCGCTCGGCACGATCCGCTACGGGAGCAATGAGAAATTCCGACAGCAGGGCGGCTATTTCATGGAAGAGGTCCGGCGCGAGCTGATCCGTCAATTCGGCGAGGACGCCAAGGACGGCGCGAACAGCCTCTACGCCGGCGGGCTGTGGGTGCGGTCATCGATGGATCCGAAGATGCAGGATCCGGCCGCGCAGGCGCTCCGCGACGGCCTTGTCAAATATGGCGGAAGCTCGGGCTGGAAGGACACGGGCCTCAAGATCGACGTAGCGAAGGACTGGGCCGCTCAGCTCGACCAGGCGCCCGTCGGCACCGGCTTCGTCGACTGGATGAAGGCGGTCGTCCTTTCGAAGGAAGGGGGAGCGGCCACAGTCGGCTTCACCAACGGAGCGACCGGGAGCCTCCCCGCATCCGGCGCTTCAATGCCGGTAAGGGGCGTCGGCGGAAGCGCATTCGATGCGCTGAAGCCGGGGATGGTCATCATCGTCAAGCAAACCGGCCCCGGCACTTACCAGCTGAAGACGGTGCCCGAGATTTCGGGCGGAATGCTGGTCGAGGAAGTCCACACGGGACGGGTACTTGCGATGCAGGGCGGATTCGATGTCGTCGGATCGCCGTACAACCGGGCAATCCAGGCGCTGCGGCAGCCGGGCTCCGCTTTCAAGCCGATCGTTTATGTGACGGCACTTCAGAACGGTTTCACTCCCGCGACGATCGAGCTCGATGCGCCATATTGCGTCGACCAGGGACCAGGCCTGCCGCAGAAATGTTTCGTCAACTTCGACCGCCGCTCGGCGGGACCCCACACGCTTCGCTGGGGCCTCGAACAGTCGCGTAACCTGATGACGGTCCGAGCTGCGGCCAATATCGGCATGCCGAAGATCACCGATACGGCACGCAAGCTCGGTGTCGGCGACTACCCCAATTACCTGTCGATCGCGCTCGGCGCTGGCGACACGACCGTTCTTCGGCTCACCAACGCCTATGCGATGCTCGCCAACCAGGGCCGCGACGTGAAGCCGACGACGATCGACTATGTCGAGGATCGCAACGGCAAGGTCATCTATCGGACCGACAACCGCTGTGCGCTGATGGGGAATTGCAACGCGGCCGACTGGAATGGCGGTCCGATGCCGCGGCCGCCGAGCCGCACACGGCAGCTGGTCGACGCGATGGCGGCGTTCCAGATGGTCCATGTGATGGAGGGCGTGATCATTCGCGGCACCGCGACGGTCCTTCGCGACCTCAACCGGCCGCTGTTCGGCAAGACAGGGACGACCAACGGTCCGACGAATGTCTGGTTCGTCGGCGGAACGCCGGACATCGTCGCCGGGGTCTATGTCGGCTATGACAATCCGCGGCCGATGGGTTCGTGGGCGCAGGGCGGCCGAATCTCTGCGCCGATCTGGAAGGAATGGGCACTTACGGCGCTGAAGGACCAGCCGAAGGTGCCGTTCGCCGCACCGCCCGGCATTCGTTGGGTTCGCATCGACCGCGCAAGCGGCAAGCCCGTCTTCGGCCAGTTCCCGACCACGGACAATGATCCCAAGGCCGAAGTGATCTGGGAAGCCTTCCAGCCGCAGACCGAAGCGGTGCACAGCTCGCGCAGCACATTCGGCGATCCCTACAGCCCGCAGTATCTCCAGCTTTGGGAGCAGGCTGCCCAGCAATCTGCTGCTCAATCGGGACAGCCGCAGCAGCCGGGCCCGAAGCCCGCGCAGAAATCGCCGCCTCCCGTTGCAACGGCGCCGGAGCCAAGCGGCTTGCCAACACAGAACACGCTCCAGTAGCGCTGTCTCCCGAGAGGTTCGAACATGCGCGCCGAAGCGCAGGCCCATATCGATCAGATCAACGCCGCGACCGCGCTGCTGCGCCGGTTCCTCGACTGGGACCGGGCCTTGAAGCGGCTTGGGGAGTTGAACGCCAAGGTCGAAGACCCGACGCTGTGGGACGATCCCAAGGCGGCGCAGGAAGTCATGCGCGAACGACGTCGGCTGGAGCAGGCTATCGACGCCACACGGACGCTCGAGCGGGAACTCGCCGACACGTCCGAGCTGATCGAGTTGGCCGAGAGCGAGGGCGACGATGCGCTCGTCGATGACGCCGTTCGAAGCCTTGCGGAGCTCGCCGAGCGCGCCGACCGCGACAAGGTCGCCGCTCTCCTCGCGGGCGAGGCCGATGCGAATAACGCTTATGTCGAGGTCAATGCGGGCGCGGGCGGGACCGAGAGCCAGGATTGGGCCGAGATGCTGCTGCGCATGTATTCGCGCTGGGGCGAGCGGCACGGCTTCAAGGTCGAAATGATCGACCACCATTCGGGCGAGCAGGCGGGAATCAAGTCAGCGACCATCCTCGTCAAGGGCGAGAATGCCTATGGCAATCTCAAGACGGAAAGCGGCGTCCACCGGCTGGTGCGGATCAGCCCTTATGATGCGAACGCGCGGCGGCATACGAGCTTTTCGAGCGTGTGGGTCTATCCCGAGGTCGACGAGGACATCGACATCCAGGTCGAGGAGAAGGAGCTCAGGATCGATACTTATCGCTCGTCCGGGGCGGGCGGCCAGCACGTCAACACGACGGACAGCGCGGTCAGGATCACGCACCTGCCGACGGGGATCGTGGTTGCGTGCCAGAACGAGCGTTCGCAGCACAAGAATCGCGCCTCGGCGATGAAGCAGCTGAAAGCACGGCTCTATGAGGCCGAATTGCAGAAGCGCGAAGCCGAGGCGGATGCGGCCAATGCCGCGAAAACGGACATCGGATGGGGCCACCAGATCCGGTCCTACGTGCTCCAGCCGTACCAGCTGGTGAAAGACCTCAGGACCGGCGTCACCTCGACCTCGCCGAGTGACGTGCTCGACGGCGATCTCGACCGCTTCATGGCGGCGGCTTTGTCGCAGCGGGTGACCGGCGAGACGGTCGAGGTCGAGGATGTGGAATAGGGCGGCGTCCGCGGCGGCGCTGCTGCTGCTACTGCTTTCGTGCCGACAGCAAGCTTCGGAGCCGCGGTTCCCGAGCGCTCACCGCGACGTTGCGCCAATCGTCGGCGACACATTTTCCACCGAGGATGCGCGGGACCGCCTCGGCGAAGCGGAGCAGGTCATGCAGCTCGCCGGCGTTCAGCCAGGCATGTGGGTCGCCGATGTCGGGGCCGGGCAGGGCTACTATACCGTCCGGCTGGCGCGCGTCGTCGGTGCGCCGGGCCGAGTGCTCGCCGAAGATATCGTCCCACGGGTCACCGACGAGCTGAGCGACCGCGTCCAGCGCGAGCGGCTGGACAATGTCGCGGTGAAGCTCGGCACG
>DATCJM010000278.1:0-5714 GCA_036562805.1 Sphingomicrobium sp. | reverse complement strand
TTCGCCCTCGCCGTGGTGGAAGTAGCGAATGCGCCCCTCGGCATCGACGAAATAGTGCGCCGGCCAATATTGATTGTGGAGCGCGTTCCACAGGACGTAGCCATTATCCAGAGCGACCGGATAGCGGACGCCGAGATCCTGAATCGCCTTGGCGACGTTGGCCGGTTCGCGCTCGAAGGCGAATTCGGGCGCGTGGACGCCGATGATGACAAGCCCGTCCTTGCGGTACTTGGCATCCCACGCCTTCAGATAAGGCAGGGTGCGCAGGCAGTTGATGCAGCTGTACGTCCAGAAGTCGATCAGGACGACCTTGCCCCTCAATTGCGCATTCGTCAGGGGCGGGCTGTTGAACCACGGTCCCAGCCCGTCGAGCGGCGGGAGGTTGCCGAGCACGGGCAGCACCAGCTCGCCCGCTGCATTGGTTCGCGTGCTGCTCTGATCCATCGACTGGCTCGCGCCCAGGCGCCGCGCGAGTCCGGACTCGATGCTCGCCGTCTGCGCGCTCGAAAGATTGGCCAGCACGCGCGTGTCGAGACCGAGCGCAATGGCTGCGACGCCGACCAGGACGAGGATGCCGAGCGCCTGCCGGATGCGTTCGCTTGCGCCGAGCGACTTCTTCATCTTCGCAAAGACCTTGCCGCCGACCAGAAGCGCGAGCGCCAGCGACGTCGCCGCGCCGAGCGCATAGGCGAGCAGGAGCAAGGTCGTATTGAAGCTTGCGCCCTGCAGTGCTGCGGCGGTGAAGATGATGCCGAGGATCGGCCCGGCGCATGGCGCCCACAGCAGGCCCGTCGCAACGCCGAGGATCAAGGCCGACCAGATGCTTTCCTGCTGGCCCCGCTTCTCGGTCAGCCGCGAGCCGAATGCGACGAGCGGGCGGGTCAGCCGGTCCGACACGGCCGGAAAGACGAGAGCTATGCCGAACAAGGCGAGCAGCACCAGTGCGGCCCAGCGCCCGACGGCATTCGCTCGGACGGCCCAGCCGCCGCCAACCGCCGCCAAGGTGGCCACGATCGCGAAGGTCGCCGCCATCCCGGCGAGCATCGGCAGCGTGCTGCGCATGAACGGCCGGTCCGCCCGCGCGAACACGAACGGCAGCACCGGCAGGATGCACGGGCTGAGGATGGTGAGGATTCCGCCGAGATAGGCGAGCAGGATCAGAAGCATTTGAGTCCGTTCTCTTCACTGCCCGGCAGCCCCGTTGCCGGATTTCCATCCCCGTTGCAGCAAAATACGGCGCGAACGGCATCGCGGATGCGTTGCTCGTCGAACTGCATCCGCGGACGGCATGGCGCCGTATCTCCTCCAGCAGCGGATCGAAGCTGCACATCAGGAGGAAAGTTCATGTTCAGCTCTCGAATCGCCTTGTCCGCCGCAGGCGCTCTTTCGCTCGCACTCGCAACTGCGGGCGCGGCAAACCCGATGGTCGGCGGCGCGCCGATGTATTCCACCCGCAACATCGTCCAGAACGCGGTCAATTCGAAGGACCACACCACGCTCGTTGCCGCCGTCAAGGCTGGCGGGCTGGTCGACACCCTGTCCGGCAAGGGCCCGTTCACCGTCTTCGCGCCGACCAACGAGGCCTTCGCCAAGCTTCCGGCCGGGACCGTCGACAACCTGGTCAAGCCCGAGAACAAGGCGATGCTCGACAAGATTCTCACCTACCACGTCGTTCCCGGCCGCATCACTGCGCAGCAGATCGCAGCCATGGCTGCCAGGCATCGCGGCACGGCGATATTGAAGACGGTTGAAGGCGAGAACCTCATGTTCCGCAAGGCCGGCGGCGCCTGGTGGGTGATCGACGCCAAGGGCGACAAGGCGCGGATCACGATTCCCAACGTGATGCAGTCGAACGGGGTCATCCACGTCATCGACACCGTCCTCATGCCCTGACGCATTGGAGCGTCCGGTCTGCCCCTGTTGGCCGGATGACCAGGGCGGAAGGAGGCTCGTGATGGGAGACTGCATGGCTCGTCGCCCTCCTTCCGCCGACCTGGTCTTTTCACGTTCGACGCAAGTCGGCATGAAGCGGCGCATGGACCGGCCTGTCGACTTCCAAACTGGTAGTGCAGACTTGGCAGCCTTGCTCTCGGCGAGCGCGCGCGGCGACCGCGCCGCGTTCGCCGCGCTTTATCAGAGGACGTCGGCCAAGCTCTACGGCATCTGCCTTCGCCTTCTCGGGAGCGAGGCCGAAGCGCAGGACGTTCTCCAGGATGTCTATGTGCTCGTGTGGCACAAGGCGGCAAGCTTCGATTCGGGCAAGGCAAGCGCGATCACCTGGCTCGCGACGGTCGCGCGCAACAAGTCGATCGACAGGCTGCGCCGCCGAAAGCTGCCAAGCGACGGATTGGATGCCGCCGCCGAGATTGAGGACGACAGCCCGACCGCGTTCGAGCTGATCGGCGAAGCGCAGGAGGCCGCGCGGCTTGGTCGTTGCCTCGATGAGCTCGAGGAACGGGCGCGATCGATGATCAGGGCGGCATTCCTCGACGGAGCGACCTATCCCGAGCTGGCCGACCGCGAAGGAGTCCCGCTCGGAACGATGAAGAGCTGGATTCGCCGCGGCCTGCTGCGGCTCCGGGGGTGCCTGGAACGATGAGCGACGACCGCGACATGACTGACGAGCCGCACGATCTCGCCGCCGAATATGCGCTCGGCGTTCTTGCCGGCGACGAGCTTCGTCGTGCGCAAGAGCTGGCGCGAACGGACTCGGGCTTTCGGGACGAGGTCGCACGCTGGGCGGGACGGCTGGGTCCAATGCTGGAGGATGTCGAACCGGTGCAGCCGCCGGAGGACGCGTGGGGCGCTATCAGGGAGCGGATCGAGGGCGGCGTCGAAGGAGGCAATGTCGTCCAGTTGCGCCGCCGCGTAACGCAGTGGCGCGGCATTGCCGCTGCGATGACTGCCCTAGCAGCATGCCTCGCGATCTTCATCGTCGTGAGGCCGTTGCCGCCCGTTCAGACTTCTACCCAGCCGCCGCAGGCGGTGCCCGCCGCCGCGCCCATGCTGGCGATGCTGGGAACCGGGCAGCAGGGCACGAAGGTCGTTGCGACCTGGGATCCCGCCGCCCGGCAGTTGGTGCTGGCGGTCACGGGCGAGATGCCCTCCGACACGCGTCATTCGCACGAGCTGTGGGTAATCCCGCCCGGCGGCAAGCCTCAATCGCTCGGAACAATGGACAAGGGCAAGCAGATGCACATGCGGCTTGCCGACGCGCTCGCCCAGCTCTTGCAGCAGGGCGCGACGATCGCAATCTCGGTCGAGCCCCGCGGCGGTTCGCCGAGCGGTGCGCCGACCGGCCCGGTCGTCGCCTCCGGCGCGTTGACTCGGGCATAATGCATCCGAACTTATCGCTCGCTCGTATCTAGCGGGAATTGTAGGAGTTTCTCGATGAGCGAACAGCAAGTTTCAAGACGCGCGTTCGTCGGGCTCATGGGGCTCGGTGCAAGCTCGATGCTGCTTTTCGGCCGCTCGTCGGCCGGTGCGGGCGCGGCCATGCATTTCGCAGTGACTCACACACCGGCGCAATGGCGGCAGATGCTCGGCGCTCAGCGTTATGCGGTGCTCCGGGACGCTGCGACCGAACGGCCATTCTCGAGTCCGCTGCTCAATGAGCACCGCAAGGGGACGTTCGTCTGCGCCGGCTGCGCACAGCAGCTATTCAATTCGGCGACCAAGTTCGAGAGCGGGACGGGCTGGCCGAGCTTCTGGCAGGTGCTGCCGCGCGCGGTCGTCAAGCGGCCGGACCACAGCGATTTCATGGAACGGACCGAAGTCCTTTGCGCGCGCTGCGGCGGCCATCTCGGCCACGTGTTCGACGACGGCCCCAAGCCGACCGGCCTGCGCTATTGCATGAACGGGCTGGCCCTGAACTTCAGGCCCGCCTGAGCTCAGGCGACGATCCGCAACGTTCCGCGCTTGCCCGGAGCGGCATAGCAAACCACGCCGAGCTCCGCCTGGAGGCGTTCCAGCTCGCGCTCTTTCGCTTCCTTGGTGGCTTCCGCGTAGCGACGCTCGATCTCCGCTTCCTCTTCCGTCTGTTCGCGGAAAAAGGAGATGGTGATCCGCTGGCCGAAAATCTCGTCGCCGCGCAGCCTCAGCTCGGGCTCTGCGTCTTCGGGCAGGCTGTCGCGCAACTCAGCCAGTTTTCCAATCAGATCGTCGAGGGACACATGGTCCTCGATATCGATGAAATCCTTGACTCGCCTTTTCATTCGAGACCCTCCCCGACCCCGGGGCGTTAATTACCGTTGGCGCGATTCCGCGCGCAACGCATATTCGAGTCTTATCCCCAACGAAGTTGACGGCCTGTGAATAGTTTCGAAAGAAAACCTTCAGAACCTGGCTCGGTAACGCTCCGGGCTGGCGCGTTGCAGCTGACGCTAAGTCCTTCAGTCGGCGGCGCTATTTCCGCGTTCGAATGGCACGATGGCGGTCGTGCGCGCCCCATATTGCGCAAATGCAACAGTCCGCTCGAAAAAGTCCTCGACGCCAGCTGCTTCCCGCTCGTCCCCTATGTGAACCGGATTCGCGGCGGTTCTTTCAGTTTCCGCGGGCGCACGGTCCGTTTGAAGCCGAACATGTCGGGAGATCCGAGCCCGCTGCATGGGCAGGGCTGGCTCAACCCATGGACGGTCGAGGAGACCAACGGTTCGACCGCTGTCCTGACCTATCATCATGAAGCTGGCGAATGGCCGTGGTCATATGAAGCGCGGCAGCATTTCACCCTCGACGAACGCGGCCTGTCGATGCGGCTCACGTGCCGGAACACGAGCGGCGAGCCGATGCCGTGCGGTCTCGGCTTCCATCCCTATTACCCCTGCGGTCCGAACACGATGCTCGACACGCACGTCGATTGCGCCTGGACGGTCGATGAGCATGTGCTCCCTGTCGCGAAGGTGCCGGCGCAGGGACGCTACGATCTCCACAATCGCAAGGTGTGCGGCCAGAGCCTCGACAATGGTTTCGGCGGCTGGGGCGGCGAAGCGCGCATGAGCGATCCGAATTGGCCGTACGACATTCGCCTGTCGTCACCCGAAGCGAAATTCTTCCAGCTTTATTCGCCTCCCGAAGGCAGCATTTTCGTCGCCGAGCCGGTGACCCACGCCAACGCCGCACTCAATCATCCGGAAAGCGAATGGCCGGAGCTGGGCATGCGGGTGCTGGAGCCCGGCGACGCGATGAGCCTCGACATGCGGCTGGACATCGTCCCGAAATAGCGAGGCGGCGACGGTTGAAGGCGCGGAAAGGCGTCTCTATAGCCGCCGTTCGCTGGCCGCTTAGCGGAGACGTGGGTGAGTGGCTGAAACCAGCGGTTTGCTAAACCGCCGTACGGGGATTTCCCGTACCGAGGGTTCGAATCCCTCCGTCTCCGCCATCACTTCAGCAGCAGCGATCCATCAGGTCGCGAAGCTTGGGTCCAGCCGATAGGCCTTGCGCTTGAGCGCCGGCCAGGCGAGCATCTTCGCCGCCATCGGAAGGGCGAGCGCGCCTTGCTGCGCTGCGACCTCGGGTGCGCCCTGCGGCGGATTGTTCACTTCTGTCCCGCCCGCCAGTGCCATCACCTGTGCCTGGCACGCGCGCTCGAGCGTGTAGAGCCGGACGAAGGCCTCGCCGATCGTCTCGCCGACAGCCAGGCTTCCATGGTTCCGAAGCAGCATCATGTTCTTGCTTCCGAGGTCCTCGACGATCCGCTCGCGCTCGTCGAGGTCGAC